>CAZQKJ010000132.1:0-8988 GCA_964593315.1 uncultured Granulosicoccaceae bacterium | reverse complement strand
GCGCCATCGTGGCTGCGCAGTTATGTGCGTAACCGGTTCACCAGCCCCAGTTTGACTGCCGATAACATCAAGCAATCTGCGATGATCAGCACCGCATCGAGCACTGCGATCGTTAAATGGCGTCCAAGCGTTGATATTTTCACTTTCACCATTGTTGGGCACCTGACCAGTTCTGATTACGCATCGGGTGAGAGTCCGGAGTAAGCTGCAGGCTTAGGTCCCTGATTCTGCCTGATCACTATCGGTCAGTTTGGCGAGATCTGTGACAATCTCAGCGCCCGGCAGTTTTGCCAGGCCATCTGGCGGCATTAATACTTTTGATGACCGGTTGCCACCGCCCAGGATAATCTTCTCACAATCCATGACCCGGCTGTCTATCCACAGAGGCAGATCCTCTGGCAGACCAAAAGGTGTAACACCACCGAGCTCCATGCCTGTGAGCTCTCGCGTGATCTCGGGAGTGGCGAAAGACAGGCGGCGTACGCCGAGTTTCTTTCTCACCACCTGGTTGACATCCAGACGGCAGTGAGCGAGCACCACGCAGCAGGCGAATTTTGGCTCACCCTTTGTTGATCCCAGGAGTAGTGTGTTGGCTGATTGTGCCGGTTCAAACCCGTAATGTTCGCAAAAGGCCAAAGTGTCTGCCAGTTCCGGATCGCAATCCAGTGCTTCGAACGGAACCGACAAAGATTGAAGAACTTTCAGTACTTGTGCATGAAGTGAGTCTGTTGTCATAGGTCGGGGTAACACTTATTTAACGATCTGCCGAAAAAATTGGGTGTCAGTAAGGGTAACATGTGGCGCCAGCCGGGTAGTTTCGGGCTTGGTGTTGATTGATCATTACAGGGTAATTGCTATGAATATGAAAACACTATCACTTCTGTTGCTTGTGAGTTCTTCGGTCACCCTCAGCGGTTGTACTGCTGTGGCGTTGGTAGATGCGGCTGCAAGTACCGCAATTGGTGCTGGTAAACTGGCTGTGAAGGGTACAACAGCCGCTGTGGGTGCAGTTATCCCTGATGGCGATGATGACGACAAAAAGAAGAAGTAGTCGATAACATCATCTGCACGTACACTTGGGCGGTCAACTACTTTGATCAGAGAATGCCTCCGTGCCAAAAGCAAGTGAACTAAAGAAAGGCCAGGTCGTAGAGCTGGCTGACGAGCCGTATATCGTCAAACTGATTGATTGCAAAAGCCCGTCGTCTCGTGGTGCATCTACGTTGTATAAAATCCGCTTTACTCATGCTAAAACAAAGCAAAAACGCGATGAGTCTTTCAAAGGTGAAGACTTCTTAAAAGACGCTGATTGTCAGCGTGTACAGGTGCAGTATTCTTATCGTGATGGTGAGGATTTCTGCTTCATGAACATGGATGATTTCTCTCAGTACACTTTGTCAGGGGCAGAGCTCGAAGACGAAAGCCGCTTTTTAACCGAAGGTCTGGACGGTATATACGCCTTGCTGATTGACGGCGAGATTGCAGGGATAGAACTACCGCAATTTGTAGAGCTTGAGATTGTAGAGACTGATCCTGCAATCAAGAGCGCGAGTGCCACTAACAGGAACAAGCCTGCCACCCTGCCAACCGGTTTAATTATTCAGGTGCCAGAGTATCTGGATGCGGGAGAGGTCATCAAAATTGCCACCGCTACCGGCAAGTTCTCATCCCGGGCTTAGCGCTGGAACCTGTGGCCGTGCTGGATATCGTGGCGTAGAAGATCTAGATCTGGTGGCGCCAGCGCGAGATAGTTGATCTGACTTTTCGTCTCTCATCATTGAGCCAGCGTATTGAGGTCAGCTGTTTCTGGATGAATCTGTCCAGTTTTGCCCGATCTGTGTCGGTTTCTGCCCGTGTGTGCCGGTACTGTGCCTCGCTCAGGTCAGACTGGGCTTTATCGTAGCGATAGTTCAGTTTATCCAGCGCCAGGTTCAAGCCTTCCAGGTAGCCGTACAGGAAGTCCTTTTCTGATGCCACCGGACAAATACCACGATAATCACCGGTTTCCCGTCCTGTTTGTACGCCATTGTCGTGGCTGCAGTAGCTCTGTAGTCCTTGTTCGTATCCGGAATCATAGAGTGTCTTGTCAGCCACAATGCCATGCTTTGAGCAGGCTTTTGCGTGAGCCGTGTAGCGATCATCTTTGGTTCTGCCGCGAACGGCATCTTCCTCGCCTGCTGAATGCCACTCACCGGCCAGGCATTCGCGCTTGGTCATTGCAGTGCATGAGGTCAGCAGCGTTGTTATCAGCAGGAGTGGCAGTGCGAGATTGGCGTGTGGATATTTCATAGTCCGCAGTGAGTTAACAGATAGGAATGTGGCATCAGCTTTACGACAATTTTCGTTCATGGGTAGCAGCGGTTACTGGTGCGCAATGTATCATTTATGATTATGAATCACTGGCAAATTTGTGGCGGTGCGGATATCCACAAATCCTGTGGATAACTTAGTGGATAAAATCTGAAAGAGCGTCGTGAATGATGAATAATCAATGGCTTACAGTGTTCTGGTTATTTTTTGACCAATTTAAAAAAATTAACAAATACAATGAGTTAAAGAATTTATTGTGTCAAAGCGATGGGTTTTAGTCGTTTCTGGGGTAGCAAACTGGATTTCACTGTTGGATGTGCATAACCTGGAAATGCCAGTGCAGTTTCAAGTCGGATTGGTCAAGCTTTTTATTTGGTTTTTTCAGCTTTTTTTACGTCTCGGCTGTATTGTTTTTTCTAATCTTTTGAGGTAGGTAGTTGAGAGCTCAAATGAGCTCGGAATGAATTGTATCGAATTTGATACACATCTCGGGCAGCGAAGGTGCGCTAATGAAAATCACGGGATCGTGTCACGAGGTCACCGAGCATCCATGAGTTGTCTTCTACGTGCCGTGCAACCAGATGCACCACTTCACCTTCACGTTGGGTGGTGCCGGAGATCACCACAAGCCTTGAGCCAATCACGGCTTTGCGGCAACGCTCGGTCACGTTCTGCCAGATAATGATATTGGCAAGCCCGGTTTCATCTTCTGTGGTCATGAAAATAACGCCTTTGGCGCTGCCCGGGCGCTGACGTACTTTTACAAGGCCCGCTACTTTGGCGTATTTTCCGTCACCGGCAGTTTGCAGCCACTGTCTGGTGGTGAGGATGCGTCTGGAGGCCAGTTGCTCGCGCAGCAAAGCGAGTGGGTGACGACCGAGCGTGAAGCCGATATTTTGATAGTCCGCGACAATATCTTCCCCTTCACTTATCAATGACAACTGCTGTGGAATATCCGCAGATGATGCATGGCTCAGTAGCCCGGGCAACTGCTCGACACCGAGTAAGTCCCAGTGTGCTCTATGGCGGTCTCCGCTGATGGATTTCAAAACTCCGCCTGCGGCCAGTGCCTGTTGGTCGCGGGTGTTGATGTTTGTGCGCTCGCAAAGATCGGGTATAGACAGATAGGGGCCTGCGAGTTCACGTTGTTCGATAATAAGATCGGTGGCTGCATGCGACAGGTTTTTTACCAGCCTTAAGCCCAGTTGCACTGCAAATACGGTGGCTTCACTATGTTGGTTCTCAGGTTGTTGGTTCTCAGGTTGGATATCCGGAACGAGGGTGTGGTCGTATTCGCTATTATTGATGTCAACTTCAAGTACTGTGACGTTGTGCCTTCTGGCATCGGCCACCAGATCGGAGGGTGCGTAAAAACCCATGGGTAAGCTGTTCATAATTGCACAGCAAAAAGCTGCTGGTTCATGGCACTTGAGCCATGCGGATACATAGACGAGTAGTGCAAAGCTTGCAGCATGAGACTCTGGAAACCCATACTCGCCAAAGCCTCTGATCTGTCTGAATACTGCTTCTGCAAATTCATCGTCATAGCCTTTGCTGTGCATGCCTTGCATTAACCTTTCGCGAAAACGCTCAACGGTGCCGACTCTACGCCAGGCGGCCATGGAGCGGCGTAGTTCATCGGCTTCTCCCGCAGAGAATCCTGCGGCTACCATGGCAAGCTCCATCACTTGCTCCTGAAACACCGGCACACCGAGCGTGCGCTTTAATACTTTTTTAAGGGCGATATTCGGGTAGGTGACAGGCTCAAGCCCTTGTCGTCTTTTAAGATACGGATTCACCATGCCACCTTGAATGGGGCCGGGGCGTACGATTGCAATTTCAATCACAAGATCATAAAAATTGCGTGGTCTGAGCCGTGGCAACATAGACATCTGTGCACGTGATTCAATCTGAAACACACCGATGGTATCTGCCTTTTGAATCATCTTGTAAGTCTGTGGATCTTCGGCGGGAATCGTTGCCATACTCCAGGTGGTGCCGCGGTGTTGTTGTAGCAGTGAAAAACATTTGCGAATAGCGGTTAGCATACCGAGCGCCAGTACATCAACTTTTAACAGGCCCAGTTCCTCGAGATCGTCTTTGTCCCATTGAATGATCGTGCGATCAGGCATGGCGGCATTCTCTGTTGGCACCAGTGTAGACAGCGTCTGATCGGCAATCACAAACCCTCCTACATGTTGCGACAGATGTCTTGGGAAACCCATAATTTGTTCTAATAGCCAGGCAAACCGCTTCATTAACGGGCTGTCTGCCGCGAAGCCCATTTCACTGAGTCGTTCCGGTATGACGTCATTGCCATCCCACCAGGCCATGGATTTTGCCAGTGCATCGATCTGATCTTCTGAAAGGCCAAGTACCTTGCCAACATCGCGTATAGCGCTGCGCCGCCTGTAGCTGATAACGGTGGCGGCTAGTGCGGTGCGGTGGCGACCGTACTTGTTATAAATGTACTGAATAACTTCTTCGCGCCGTTCATGTTCAAAGTCGACATCAATATCTGGTGGTTCATTGCGTTCTTTGGAGATAAAGCGTTCGAACAGCATGCTCATACGCATAGGGTCAACTTCTGTGATGCCAAGGCAAAAACATACGGCAGAGTTTGCTGCAGAGCCACGCCCTTGACACAGAATGTGTTTTTCACGGGCAAATCGGACGATATCCTGTACGGTTAAAAAGTAGTGCTCGTAATTGAGTTCTTCGATCAGGGTCAGCTCGGCTTCTATTTGTTTCTCTACTTCTGGACTGGGGCCCGATGGCCAGCGGCTCCGCATGCCTTCTCTGGTCAGTGTGCGCAGGTAATTGATTGGTGTTATGTTTTCAGGTGAGAGCTCTTTCGGGTATTCGTAGCTTAATTCCTTAAGATTAAAATCACATAGTTGTGCAATCTTAATGCTCTCTGCGATTGCGTCCGCCGGGTAGAGATTTGCAATACTTTGTCTTGATCGCAGGTGTTGTTCGCCATTGGTGAGCAGCTTGCGCCCGGCATTTTGCAGCGTGCAGTTTTCTCTTATGCAGGTCACTACATCTTGTACTGCCCTTCGATGCCTTGCATGCATGTGTACATCTCCGCTGGCAACAACACGGATAGCGTGTTGCTTTGCCAGTGACGTCACATGGTTAATATGATGTTGGTCATCGGTGTTGTGGAGTATCGTCAGTGATAACCAGTGATGGATAAAGGTTTTTTTAAACCAGGTTAAAAGCGCTTGCTCTTCAGTGTGGTGGTTGCTGTGATGGCGGGGTGGGACCAGAATCGCAACGCAGTCTTCTATGCTGTTAAACCGGTCATCTTCTATATGGTAATGACCTTTTTCGGCATTGCTGCGTGCCTCACTAATCAGGCTGCACAGGCTGGTGTAGCCCAGGTGGCTGCGAGCTAGTAGCACCAGCCTGAAGTTGTGTTGTAAGCGGAACTCGCTGCCGATAATCAGTTTGATGCCGGTCTTTTCTGCTTGTGTGTGGGCTCGTACAATACCGGCCATTGAACACTCATCTGTGATGGCAACAGACTGGTAGCCAAGGCTTGCCGCTGTCATGACGAGTTCTTCCGGGCGTGAGGCGCCGCGCAGGAAAGTAAAATTGGAAATACAGTGGAGTTCTGCGTATTGGGGCAGGGTATTCATAATGACTGTATAAATATACAGTTTTCACGAAAAGGTCAATTCCGCTGCGGATATTTTTGTCGGTGGGCAGGTTATTGCCAAGATCAGTTATTGGAATACGTCACTGATTGTCCACCATCGGGCCACCCCTGCAAAGTTCCATAAGACAATCACTCATTTCAGATAAATCGGATGCAGTCTTCACAGGCATGTATCCATTACTTCGTTACCTGACCCGGTGTGGTAGTCTAGCCAGACATCACAGATGGATAACCACTACTTGAAAAATCTACCGCTTTGCCCTGTGATGCCACACCCGTCTCCTGTGATATCGCACTTGCTTGCCGCGCCTGGTCAGATCTGATCCTGTAAACTGTGCAAAATAGTCTTCCACCTGGTCCATCGAGGCGATGGATAACTGTTATCTTTCTTACTCTTTGTGGATATCTTGCAGGCTTTAATGTCGGCAAGGTCGCCGCCAGTCTGGCAGATATCAGGTCGGAGTTTGACCTCACCCTGATGCATGCGGGCTCCATCGCCAGTAGCTACAGCATGGTGGCGATGTTGCTTGCGATCCTGTTGGGTTTTTTGGTATCGCGTATCGGCGCCGCCGGTTGTGTGTTTCTGGGTCTTCTTACAACAGGCGCTGCCGGTATGTTGGGCGCAACATCTGAAAGCTATTATCAACTGCTCGGTACCCGCGTGGCAGAAGGGGTCGGCTTTGTATTGATGGCGATCTCGGTGCCTGTGTTGATCACCAGAGTGGTGAATGAAAAGTCGCGCCCGATCGCGATGGGTATGTGGGGCACTTTCATACCGGGTGGTATCGCACTAAGTATGTTGATTGCCCCGTTTTTTGAAAATCAATGGCGCTCGATATGGTGGTTCAGTTGTGCGCTAATGTTGGTATGTCTGATTGGTTTACTGGTAATTGTGGTGCCCGTGTTAAAAGGTATCGAGCAATCACCGCAGACACAAAATCCGCCAACACCACGTTATCCTTCGGTGTTGTCGCGTGATCCGATATTGCTGGCATTAAGCTTTCTTTTATACTCGTCTTTTTTTATAGCATTGATAACCTACTTACCAACCCTATTGTCTGAAACGGCTTTTATGAGCCAGCGTGCTGCAACTATCACCAGTGCTGCAGTGGTGGTGTTTAATGCATTTGGCAATATCTTTAGCGGTATTATGATAAGCCGGGGGGCGGCATTAAAGACGGTGCTGACCACCGCGCTTCTCGGGGCGACTCTTTTCGCAGGTGTGGTATTTTCAGACTGGGTGTATTTGCCGATCCGAGTTCTCAGCGGAATGCTTGCCTGTTTCCTTGGAGGCATGTTGCCAGCCGCGGTATTTACCAGTGTGCCGTCGTTTGTGTCTGCGAGAAAAAGCGGCGTTTTATTCGGGTTGGTATATCAAGCGATGGGGTGTGGGCAAGTCATGGGCCCCCTGCTTATGGCAGCGGTAGTCGAGGGCGGTGGGCACTGGCGCTGGGGAACACTTTTCTATGTCGGTCTGGCGGCTATAGCGTTGTTGGTGATGAATGTATTTCAGCGTGACAGTCAGGCTGTTTGAAATATAATGCACAGATTGCTTTGATGTTCAGATAAGCAATTTAACCCTGTGAACTGCTATCTATACTGAGTGTTTATAGACGATGGAAAATCTCGTCTTTCAAAAAGAAGTCATGCTTACCGGACAATGGTCGGCTCTGGCACAAGCTGCTGAGGCTTTTGATTTGTCGCGCGCAGAGATTTCTGATGCGGCAATCAAAGGTGCCGTGTGGAAAAAGAAATCCGGAAAACATGCAAAGTTGCTGCGTATTCGGGATCTTGAAAAAGACGCAGGTGAGGGCGAAACGCTATATATAAACTATAACCGCGAGGTGCTGGAACAAACCCCTGAGGCCCCAAAGCTCTTATCAGATCAAGGCAACTATAGTGTCTGGTATAAGCCGTCAGGTATGTTGAGTCAGGGAAGCAAATGGAGTGATCATTGTACGATCACATCCACGGCAGCCGCAGCCATTGCCAGAGCATCCGGGCAGGAAAAAAAATGTCTGTTGGTTCACAGGCTTGATCGTGCAGCCCGTGGACTGATCATTTTGGCTCACACAAAAAATGCCTGTAAAGCGTTAGCGGCTCTATTCGAACAGCGCAAAGTTGTAAAAAGGTATCATGCGCTGGTTCACGGGGTAATTGATCAGAGCGTACCCTGGTCTCTGGGCACACCGATAGACGGTAAAACGGCAGAAACCGTGGTGCTTGAGAAGATTCATCTGAAAGATAAAAACCAGTCACAGCTGACGGTGGATATAAAAACCGGGCGTAAACATCAGATAAGGAGTCATCTTGCAGGCGCTGGATTCCCGGTGGTAGGTGATAGACTATTTGACCCTGACAGAGAACATCAATCAGACCTTCAGTTGGCAGCATTCGCGCTACAATTTGTCTGCCCGTTCAATGGCAAGCCTCAGCATGTTGAGCTTGACGATAGTCTGTTACTGAATCCTGAAAAATGAGCTGTCAAATCAAACGATTGTTTTCTTATGCATGATACTTATCCCAATTTGTTTCAGCCACTTGATCTCGGTTTTACTACCCTGGATAACCGTATATTGATGGGGTCGATGCACACCGGTCTGGAAGACGGAAATAACCACGACAAACTGGCCGCCTATTTTTGTGAGCGTGCGCGTGGTGGTGTGGGTTTGATGGTAACAGGAGGCTATGCGCCGAACATCGCTGGCTGGGTGAAGCCCTTCGCGGGTATGCTGGTGACCAGTCGCGCTGCCAAAAAACATAAACGTGTGACCGATGCTGTGCATGCAGAGGGCGGGAAGCTCGCGATGCAGATTTTACATGCGGGCCGTTACGCTTATCATCCCCTGGCGGTAGCCCCCTCCCGGATAAAGTCTCCTATCTCGCCGTTTAAACCCAGAGAACTGTCGGCGCGTGCGATTGAAAAGCAAATCGCAGCCTTTGTTCGCTGTGCCTCTCTCGCGAGAGAAGCGGGCTATGACGGTGTTGAGATCATGGGCTCTGAAGGGTATCTG
>CAZQKJ010000131.1:6800-9058 GCA_964593315.1 uncultured Granulosicoccaceae bacterium | reverse complement strand
GCCCAAACTACCGACTGACTTAAGTACTGTTTCAGTCCATGAGTATTCACGGGCTTAGTCCTTCTTGGTGTACTCACCTTCAATAACATCGCCTTCAATACTTGAACCAGAGCGTGAAGTGCCGCGACTCTCACCTGGCTTGTGTCCGGACTGTTGTGTACCAAACGGATCTGGCCCTGATCCACCTGACATACCGGCAAATCCGCCAGCCACACTGCCCACTGAAACATTCTTCGACAGCCGCTTAATCAGCAAGCGACGGGTAAAGGGAATCAGACACGCAAACCCGATTGCATCGGTGACAAACCCGGGCGTCAGCAACAGGGCACCACCGACACCGAGCGCCAGCCCTTCCATCATCTCGAAGGCCGGCACCTGTCCACCAGACATTCTGCTGCGCGCCTTGTTGAGCGTGGCCAGCCCCTGCATACGCAGCATAAAGGTGCCAAGGATGGCAGTGAGAATCACAATACCTATGGTCATCAGCGCGCCGATTGAGCTACCGATCTTGATCAGCAGAAAAATCTCTAAAATCGGCATGCCAATAAAAAGAAAGAAAATTACCGGAAACACCCTATGCTCCTAAAAACCGTTGCCAACAGACATTATCCCATCAAAACCACCCTGCAAGCTGAAAACACGCAGTTTCAGGGCTCGAGACTGGATAGTGCCATCCAGAAACACGCGTAGCGGGTTGCCTCACGTATGTGTGATTTTGCCAACTACATGTGGGCGCTTAGTCATTGTTAAGTCACTACATGTAGTAGAAAACAGGTCGCGTGCGTGAATTACCGCAGCAGCGCATATTTCCGGGTGGGCACTGGCAAAACCAGTCAGTCTAGTATGGGGCCATGTTTCACAGGTTAAACCCTTCGTATAAACTTGGATCTGATTCACAAAAATTATTACTCGGCCACAGCAATCGGCAGTACTTTTGCGTCGTTAGTTAATCAAATCGCGAAAAGCTTGATACATCAGCTAGATTCATCAACTAATACAAAGCATTCATCGAACGTTCGACCTCACCAGTGGTCACATGGGCGAGTTCATGTCAGCAATTAGAATGAAAAAAACAATAATTCAAACAATCGCTTTGCTGCTGTGCGCAGGCTGGGTACTCTCAGCGAGCGCACTCTCTCTTATTGGAGACACAAAAGAAGAGCCATTGCTTGAGGTATCTGAGGCTTTTAAAACACTCGCAACGCTGGATGATCAGGGCCAACTAAAAGTCACAGTCGACATAGCACCGGGCTATTTCCTGTACCGAAGCAAAATTGCGGTCCATTCCGAGCACGCCTCGTTCGGTCCACTGGATATTCCACCGGGTACCAAAAAGCAGGATCAGTTCTTCGGCGAAGTTGAAACTTATCGTGACCAGCTCCAGTACACGGCAGCTATTTCCAATAGCAATGACAGTGACCCACTCACTGTTACAGTGATATCTCAGGGATGCGCCGATATAGGCATTTGTTACCCGCCCTACAGTAAAGACTTCTCGCTCGCTGCAAGCCAGATGCTCGCGAACCATTTGTCAGCAAGTGCCAGCACAACGGTAGCCGAATCTGCACCCACTAACGGGCTGAATACATCCACACTGGGTATTGAACCGGCCAATCAGGATCTAATGGATCCCTCTGGTATCAGTAACAGCGGATTGCTCAAAACACTCGGTACCGATTCCACTGGCACCACGCCGATGCAATCGTCAGCCGGCGCTAGCACCATAGGCTCAGCACTAAGAGACAGGCTAAGTCTTGATACCGGCAACGACGTGCTCGACCCGGAAGTCGCATTCACCATCGACCCCACCAATATCTACAACGGAGTTATTCCTCTGAAGTGGAATGTGGCCGAGGGGCACTACCTATACAAGAAGCGCTTTTCCTTCGAGCTGCTCGATCCGGATAACGCTTCACTGGGTGATGCCACATTCTCTGAAGCAATATGGGAGGAAGATGCATTTTTTGGTAAGTCCGAAGTGTATCGCGGCTCTGCCAATGTTGAACTGCCCATCACTCTGCCAGCCAATACCACTGCGACAACGCTTAAGGTCGGCTATCAGGGTTGCGCAGACGCAGGGATCTGTTATCCACCCACCTTCAAAGAAATTAATCTGGTTGAGATCAGCGCGGTAGCCAGTGCAGAGACTGGCAACACTCTCGCGGCAATCTCAAACGCAGGCACCGATGGCGGCGGCACTGGCGTTGCATCGACCACTCAAAGCAGTACTACGGGCAATACACCGGGTAATACACCGG
>CAZQKJ010000131.1:0-6700 GCA_964593315.1 uncultured Granulosicoccaceae bacterium | reverse complement strand
CCTACCAATCAGAGCAAGACCGTCTCGCGAATATCCTCGCCGGCGATAACTTCTGGCTGACCATCGGCATTTTCTTTGGCGCCGGATTAATTCTGACCTTCACTCCGTGCGTGTTGCCCATGATCCCGATCCTCTCGTCGATCATTGTCGGTTCGGGTGAAAAGACCAGCGCCGGTCGCGCCTTCACTTTATCTCTTGTTTATGTGTTGGCAATGGCCCTCACTTACACGGTTGCAGGCGTATTGGTTGGTCTCAGCGGAGAGAACATTCAAGCGACACTGCAACACCCGTACGTGCTAACAGCCTTTGCATTCTTGTTTGTGCTTCTTTCATTGTCGATGTTCGGCTTCTATGAACTACAGATGCCTGCCTTCATTCAAAACCGTTTATCGTCCGTTAGCAATAAGCAAAAAGGCGGTAGCTACGGCGGTGTCGCCACAATGGGTTTCCTGTCTGCACTGATCGTAGGCCCCTGTATCACAGCGCCATTGGTAGGCGCACTGATCTATATCGGTCAAACCGGCGACGCTGTACTGGGTGGTGCGGCGCTGTTTGCGTTGTCTATGGGCATGGGTCTGCCGTTACTGATTATCGGCACTACTTTTGGTAAGTACATGCCACGCGCCGGAGCATGGATGGATATCACCAAAGCGTTTTTTGGTGTGATGTTACTGGGACTCGCAATCTATATGCTTGACCGGGTTATTCCCGTGTGGGCCACCATGCTGCTATCAGCCTTACTACTGGTTACCGTCGGCATGTTCATGGGTGCTTTCGATTCACTACCGGAAGGCACACGCGGCTGGAGAAAAGTGACCAAAGGTTTCGGCTATGCAGCGGTTGTATACGGCACTTTGCTGATGATCGGAGTGGCCACCGGCAGCGGCACTCTGTTACGCCCGATTCAGGGATTATCCATAGCTGGCGGTAACAACCACGGTGAATCAGCCAGTGCTACCGAACACGTGACTTTTAAAACGGTTAAGAGTGTCGAGCAGCTGAATGTGGCTTTGGCAGATGCGCGCAGCAAGAACCAACCGGTCATGCTCGATTTCTACGCCGACTGGTGCATCAGCTGCAAAGAGATGGAAGCATTCACATTCACAGATCCTAAAGTCGCATCTCAGTTGAAGCAGGGCGTGCTACTTCAGGCAGACGTCACAGCCAACGATGATCTGGACAAAGGCATGCTGAAAGAATTTGGTATTTTCGGACCACCCGCCATCATCTTCTATGACCGGCAAGGCGTACAGCAGAAATCTTTACGTGTAGTGGGATACATGCCAGCGGACGAGTTCTCTGACGTTCTGGCTCGCACCTTCTAGCATTTTCACGCCGAAAATTCCTGGGTCAATTGCCTCCGGTGTTACACTTGCGGTACTCGGGCGACAGCAGCCGTCACACCGCACCAGCGTGCTGTTTTCCGATATTCACACCCCCAAGCGCCCATCTCTATAAATCAGTACCAAATTTAGTTCAAAGTAACCAGCTCCCTCTGAAACTGGCGCTTGCTGAGAGCACCACTAAAAAATACACTCGCCACACATCCGCTGCGCTCATCCAGACTTGATTTACCAGATAACGGCATCAGTCCTGATAGGAGACAGCACTCACTACGATGCACTGTGTAAACGCAGCGCCAATAGTTAAAATTCTCCAGGACTAAACCGCCTGATCGATCCATGGAAAGCTATATTTCACCAATCGACACTCAACGATTCGAAACAGAAGTGAAGCGCAGTCGTTTCATTACAACCGTATCCAGAACCACAGACAGGTTAGGTGCAAAGGCCTTTGTCACTACAATACGAAAAGAGTTTCCGGATGCAAACCATCATTGCTGGGCAATGGTTGCCAGCAGACCTGATGATGTTTATCAGCAGGATCAAAGCGATGACGGCGAGCCCAAAGGGACCGCGGGCAAACCCATGCTCAACGTACTGCAGCATGCCAATATGGGTAATATTGTTGTGGTAGTAACGCGCTACTTCGGAGGAATAAAGCTCGGCACTGGTGGTCTGACGCGCGCTTATTCACAATCCGTATCTGAAGCATTACGTCAACTGAACACAGAAATCACCTACATCAGAGAAGCAGTCACCGTCGCCCTGCCTTACACGTCGTTCGATCAGTTCGAACACTGGCTTAAGACAGCCAACATAAGCATAGATAAAAAAGAGTTTACCCATCTGATTATTCTGGAACTACAGGTGCCGGCTCAGGATATAAAAGCCCTAAAACAGAAATTACGCTCGCTACAGGGAAATATAGTCGGGAACAACACTGACTAAATGAAAAACAGCTTTCGCGGCTCTATCATAAGGCAGCTGAACTTGCACCTTAGCATTGAACTCGAAAACCGGAGCGGGACCACAACACCCGTTGAACAAGAGGCATTGTCAGTGTGAAAGACTTTGAAGATATCTACAGACAAAAAAAAAAGGGGCAACGACAAGCGCTACCCCACCCCCAACATGAACAGAATCGCTTTATGAATGCGACCGTGTTTTGATGTGCGTAACTCTACCGAAGTTGTCACAACAATTCCATAAGAAAACTTACACAAAAACGATGCTTCACCCTGTAAACTTACGCTTACAAAATCATAACAGGCAGCTATCAGAATTTTGACTTGCTGTCTGGAATCAGTCCACAACGGCTAAAACTAACAAGAATAACATTAGATGTAACGAGAGTTAAAAACTTTCAACAGACCTTTAATGTAAGGTATTTCAAACAAACCACGGATAACGGAGTAGGTAATGTTGATCGAAATTAGTGGCGAACACACAGGCAGCGTAGTGATGTTTGGCTCAGTCGCAACCCAACTTCTTAAAATGATGGGTCAGAGTGGCAACAATGAAGGCGCGATAAGAGAGCCGGACGTACCACAAGCGCTTAGCAAGCTTAAGGAAGCATTGGCTGCAGTCCCGGTAGCTGACAAGAAACCGCAAGACGAAGAAGACGACAACGAAGTGAGCATTAACACCAGAGCGAAACCACTGATCGATCTTCTTGAAAACAGTATTACCGAAGGCGGTTATGTGATGTGGAAGCCCCAATAGCCTGCAGAACAGCGAGTAAAACCGTCGCCTGTAGAATTGCGCATGGACAAGCCCATAAAGCACGCTTTAAGGTCATCTCAATTCGAAATGACAGACCCTGAAGACAACACCGGATCTGAAATGCAGATTGCACCAGCAGTCACCACCCGTGCGGTAATGCCTCCGTGTCCACGTACAGCGTTGTAACCGCCGGGCCCCAACAGTTCCTCCATGCGGCTACACGGGTGACACTTTCCGGTAAATTCAAGCTCCGCATCACCCACAAAAAAGCGCTTGTCTTTTAGGGCAAGCAGATTGAGGCCTTTCACAACCAGGTTTCGACGCAATAGCTCTGGTGGTATGGCTTGCAACCCAATGCAACTTGCAACCACATCCAGATGCTCTGCTTGCAGTAGCGTGACTTGCCGTGATTTCGATCTTCCGCTATAGCGGTCACCCTCAAGACCTGCCTCAGGTGATACCACAACACGCTCAAGCGAATGCATAGGTGTTCTTCGTGCAGGCCTGACACCAATCCAAACCACAGTGCCACGCTGCGGCAGCGTCTCTAAGAGTTGTTTTAGTGTTTTCACAACGTGTTAAGGCCACCAGATCGGCATCGCAATTGGATATGCATACTAACTGATTCACCCAGGTTGGTGGCGTCGCAGACTTCATACGCCAATGATTTTGTCTGTAACAGCACTGCTTGTGGCTGTAGAGAGCTCTATGCCTTAGAGCTCTTCGACATGGCTGACAATGTCCCGGTGTAACTACCCCGTAAAATAGTGGCACAAACAATTAGAGCTTTCCGGCATAATTTAACTGCCAGGAGAACAGAGAATGAAAAAATCACGCTATAGCTAAGAACACAAACCCTACTGACAACCACTCGTCTACTACCGAAGACTATCAGCCCAAGAATTTACACCCTTTTATAGGCAATCTTCGGCAAGACACTCCAAAGGGAATTTTATTTAATCTTATAGACTACTTGCAGCTTGTCGATTGGACTGGACGACAGATACGTGAAGACAAGACCGGCGCTATTGCTTATAGCTCAGCACCGATTCTTCAACGCTAACCGATCTCTCCGGAACTTTGGGTATATCTGTGTACCCACTTTGAAAGTCACTTCAAAGGCCTGGTTGGATCGGTTCATTCGTTGAAACTGGCGTGCAAAACGTTCAATCGGCAGAGAGCACCCAATCTCTCATCCAGTGCTGGGGTTTTTACTTAAATAACCCGTTAAACCAAACTTTAAATAAAGGCTACTGCGATGCGGTAGCATCCGGCTGTGGGTGATGAATAAATATCACGCTTTATCTTAGGCAGTTGCGTCTCCTCAAGAGCATTACCATTGCCCTGATTCGTCATCTCTTCCTGAAAAGGTCTCTTACCAACCAACTGATCTATGCCGATTTTTACATTAGCGATTCTTTTTGCCCATGACTATGGATGTCCATGAAATTTCGAATTCAGCTAAGCAAGCAATGAGTAATCGGGCATCATTATCAAGCTTACGTTCAAATACTCGACAGTCATTTTCATCAATCACACAAACATAGTGATTATTTGAATGTAAGTCGATTCCACAATAGCATGTCATCTTCAGCCTCCAGGCATTTGTTGGTCGAACTCAAATGTTAGCCGATATATATCGGCCTGGAGGTTGACCCAATGTCTAGATGATTATCAGGTCTTGCAGATGCAACATCAGGCAACAGTTCAACGATCTATATGGCAATTGCAAGACCTGACTCTCAGTGCTTTTTTTCATTATACTATCCTATATCAAGATTTGGCCCCCAAGATTTTTTCGTACGGGGGCTTGATGAGAATAGTCTAATGGTGAACCCTAATTGCCTTCTTTAACGTTCCCTGCCATTGCTAGTTAATTTTGTAAAAACTTCCTTAGAATCTTCGTCGTATATATGAGCCCACAGGTTTGCGAACCAATCTACTAATTCTTTTTCACTTTCAAAATCCCAACCGGTATTGTTTTCCATTTCGCTCAAACCAACTCCATTGTTGTATATTGCTTCCAGCATTTCTTTTTTTACACTTTGCGCAAGAACTTCGTCTTTACAATTTTCAAGATCTCTCTTCAGAACACCCTGCCAATCATGTCCGAGAGCATTAACATGGCAATATGGGCGCAAATACGACATCAACGCTTCATTTTTTTGTATTTTCATAGTTATAGTTAAGTTCGTTAGTTTTTCTGTGGATCCAGGAAACAATGTGTGTGTTTACAGATCCGTCCGGCGCAATCTCGTACACACCGACTACTGTACCATTTTCGAAATCTGTGGGACCTGAAGGCTTTGAGCCGGGCGGATTACCTGTCGGATGCTTTCGAGATCCTCCTCGGGAAACCCCAGTAACCGAACTGTTGTAATCAGGACCGAAGACCTCTTCTAGCGGTCTTTCCAAATCGAATCTTGTTTTACCCGCATCTAAAGCTTCTGACTTCGCTTTGTCAAAATCTGTATGGCCCCGTAAGTGATCGTCTGCGTCCAGCATATTTTTGTCGGAGTCGAATTTAGTTGCATGTTTGCTATATCCGTGTGTGCCACCGGTAACACCATCTGTTGTACTGCCCGTAATTGGGTCATTGCCATTTAGCGCTCTGTCTTCAAGTTGTTGTTCAGTTACATCAGCACTATGTCTTTGCGGCGCATGACCTTCGTTTTTCATCTCTGAGATGCGACGTTCAGTACGAGACATTGTGCTTGCAGGTGCACTGTCTTCAAGCTTTTCTTTATTCGATGACGCCCCATCAACAAGAGGGTCAAAGAAAAAGAAAAGGGTCAGGCTAGTTTTGTAGGATTCAATCCTTCCACTGAAACAATTACTTCGCGTTCTGTTATTTGAACTTTACAAAACTAACCTAACCCCTTTTTTTCATTAGTCTTTTTGTTATTGACAAACTGGTTCTCGATCCAGATTGTAAACATCTATTTGTCTTTCACTAAAAAGATCATGCAGCGCGTCAAGCCCGTTTTCTTCAGAATATTTTAGTTCACCGTCTGACATGGGTACTGATTGCAACCACGCGACAGCCTTATCTTCAAATCGCAAGTTAGGGAGACTTTTCGGCCAAACAAATGGATCTACTAGTAGAACGTGACTCATTGTCTTTGACGCGTTGTTGCTGGCCACAACGTTTCTGAAAACGGAATTTGGAGCGCACTCTTGGCCGCTAATAACTTGAAAGTAGATCGAGCTGAGTACATTTGGAAATAGCTCAAACGAGCTACCACAAGCCCCCAATATTTCAACACCAAGTGGGAGGTTGTCATCAGTGGTTCGATATTGGGAGTCAGATAGTCCAATCGTTGCATACGATGTTACAGCTGCCTGAGGGATATCTGGACAGGACAATATCGCCGCAGTATTCTCTGAGTTTTCACTTAAATAACTGAATACCGACGGCTCACCACCAAAGTATTCCGCAACCATTCTAGCGATTTCCCGACTGCTATCTGAAACGTTTACTGGCTGATTTTTCACACTCATTTCTCCGACTACTTGGCTCCTAGATACGTATCGGTCAGGTCTTCGCCTTTGTGACTTCGATTTGAACTAGGCAGTTCCGGCCGATAGTGTTCTGGATTGTTGTGTTAGTCAACTAATCATGTAGTGTGTGTAAG
>CAZQKJ010000130.1:0-9059 GCA_964593315.1 uncultured Granulosicoccaceae bacterium | reverse complement strand
GTCAAACTGCTTTGTGATTGTTGAACGCGGCACAGCTTTTAAGGCTCTTAACGCAGAACGTGAGCTTGCAGCAAGTGGCCAGCTTCGGGATTCAAGCAACTTTGGAGAAGGTCAGCTAGTGTCTGCAGATTACACCATGTCTCCTTCGGTGCAGTTTTCAGATAAAAACACAGGTGGCGTAGGTGGAGCAGTTGTGGGAAGCCTGCTCGGCAGTGTTGGCTCTGCGATTGCCGGTGGTCTTAAGAGTAATGAAGCGGCTACTACAATGTTGTTGATTGATAATCGCAGTGGTGTGCAAGTGTCTGCGGCAACTGGCAGCGCGAAAAACTTTGACTTCGCTGTGTTCGGCGGTCTTTTTAAAGGCGGTTTTGCAGGTGCCGGTGGTTACTCCAACACGCCACAAGGCAAGATCGTTACAGCGGCTTTTGCAGATTCCTACAACCAGATGGTTAAGGCACTGCGTAATTATCAAACGCAAACTGTAGAGGGTGGGCTCGGTACTGGCGGTCAGCTCAAAGTACAGTAGTAGCGTTTGGAGCATTGTCACTTGTGGCTATGCTCGTTTAGTCAAAGCGATTGAATTGATCAGATTGTTTTTAAACTGAAAGCCCAAAAAAAAGCGGCCAATTTGGCCGCTCTTTGCGTTTTATCAACGATTAATAAAAGACGTTTTGTTAGCTCTTCTTACCGTGGCGTTTCTTCCAGCCGCGCCCTTCGCGTAATTCATCAAACCCGGCGCTCTCTGCATCAGACACAACGCCGTCCTGGTTAACGTCGAGCTGAGCTTTGAATGCGGCGCGTCGTGCTTGTTTAGCGGCTTTACGCTCATCACGTGAAAGTTCACCGTCACCGTCTGTATCAAAGTTTGCTACTGCCTCGGCGTATCGGTCGTCTTTCATTGCGCGTTTTTCAAGTCGAGAAAGCTCGCCGTTACCATCGGCATCATATTGTTGCAGCATTGCAGCCTTGTGCTTGTCACGGACTTGCGTAATTTCTTCTGCAGAGATGACGCCATCACCGTTGGAGTCTGTGAGTTTTATAGAATCCATGGCCATTACTGGTGCGATAAGCATACCGGCTACCAAAGTGGCGATAGAAGTTTTGATTATTTTGGTATTGATCATTTTTAATCCTTGTAATTTACAGGTGCATTTAAGTAAGCCAACTGAGAGAAAAAAATTCAGTTGTTAAGCTTGTTAATCAGCTTGAAAGTAATTATCGGAGCTGATTGTGCAGAAAAAATGTAAAAACCTTGGAGAAAGACGGGAATTGGGTTGAATGTTCGCTGGTTTCTTTGTTGATGCCTGTGTTAACAGGTCGACATTGACAGATTGATGTGACTAGCACTGTGCGAATAAGCAGACTGAATTAAGCCTTTTAAGCACTCTCTTCAAATTTATAGCCGATGCCGTAGACTGAGTGTATGTACTCATTGTCTGCATCCAGTGCTTTGATCTTCTGGCGCAGTTTTTTAACGTGGCTGTCTATGGTGCGATCACTGACGATACGATTGTCTGGATAAATGTGCCGCATTAACTGTTGACGGTTATAGATTCTGCCGGGATGCGAGACCATGGTTTTCAGCAAGCCCAGTTCAACATGTGTCAGTGTGCAGCTTTGATCGCCAATTTTTACCATTGCCTGTTGTTCTTCTAAAATGAATTTCCCGTCGTTGTTGCTGTCAGGTGCCGGGGATTCGATTCTTCTTAATACTGCTTTGACTCTGGCTACAACTTCGCGAGGGCTATAGGGTTTACAGATATAGTCATCAGCTCCCAGCTCAAGCCCGAGCAGTCGGTCTATTTCTTCTACCTTGGCTGTCGTCATAATGATGGGCACATCAGAGGTTTGTCTAACGGCTTTACAGATAGCCATGCCATCTGTACCTGGTAGCATTAGATCGAGCAAGATAAGGTCCGGCATTGCTTGCTGAAAACTTTCAAGAGCGTCGCTGCCGTCAGCATAGAGTAGGGTCTGGTAGTTTTCTTTCTGCAAGTAATCACTCAGTAGAGCTGCAAGTTTTGGTTCGTCTTCAACAATGGCGATTTTCACAGTGTTTGCCTTCCTGCTGTAGGGAAAGTAAGTTGAATCGAGAGTCCGCCGGATGGTGCATGAGTGGCTTTGCAGGTGCCATTGTGCGCCTGCATAATCTTCGCGACGATAGAAAGACCAAGGCCTGCACCGCCGGTCTCACGGCTGCGGGAAGCTTCTGTTCGGTACAGTGGGTCAAACAGCTGGTTTAAGGCGTCAGTTGAAACACCGGGAGCAGAATCTGACCAGACCAGCGAAACTTTATTAGCCCCATCTGGCACGAGCTTGATATCAAGGGTTCCCGGTTTGTCGGTGTAGCGCATCGTGTTCTGCATTAGGTTGTCTATCAGTTGTTCGAGGCGTTGTTTGTCAGCGAGTATTGTTGTTGTGGATTGTGTGCCCTGAAAAGAGACAGAAATATCGGGTGTGATCGAGCTATATTTTTCCAGTTTTTCCTCGATCAATAGGCTTATGTTGACAGGTTCCATTTGGTAGTCGAGTGAACCTGCGTCTGCAAGAGACAATGTATGCAGGTCATCTATCAGCCGGTTGAGCCTTAATGTTTCACTGTGCA
This sequence comes from uncultured Granulosicoccaceae bacterium, assembly GCA_964593315.1. Taxonomy (GTDB): domain Bacteria; phylum Pseudomonadota; class Gammaproteobacteria; order Granulosicoccales; family Granulosicoccaceae. Next base: position 6,454 of record CAZQKJ010000130.1, on the reverse strand, counting down.
GCGAATCAATGGAAGATTTGTTTATATCTCGAATACCATCCTGCATAGCTTCCAGTTCAGACTGTAGAACTGCAACCGGTGTGCGTAGTTCGTGGGAAGTTTCTGCAAACAGTCTTTGTCGTGCATCTCTGCTGTGCTCAAGACTTGCACCCAGTTTATTGATGTCTTTTGCCAGATCACCAATTTCATCACGGCGATTGGTTGTGATTCTGTGTGAGTAGTTGCCCTGACTGATCTCGTCTACTGTACCTTTAACTTTTATAATGGGTTTGACGATGCGTGCAGCCAAAGGTACTGCAAGCAGAGCTGACAGCAACACCATCGCAATGCCCGCCAGTGCAAATGATTTTTTCTGCTGTCGTTCAAAAGCCTGATCAAACTGGCTGTCTGGTCGTTGCAATCTGTTGAAACCAAGATAACCTACGACCGTATCATCTTGCTGTATTGGCAGCCAGGTGCGGCTACCCTGATAGAGACCTCCAATAATGGCCTGCTTGTTATTGTCTGCAAGTACCAGTCTGGAATGTAGTCGGGTGTTTTTGGGCGGGTGATTATGTTTTTTTTTGTCTGGTGGTCGCTGATGCCTGTCGCGGCGTCTGCCTGAATCTATCCCGCTGGCTTTTAACAGTGTTGGCCATATCGACTCATCTGTAGTGATCTGCTGCCAGTTGCCATCTTGTTCGTACTGATTTTCAAGCTCGACCACCAGTGGTGCGAGGCGTTCGGTGACGGTGTCATTTATGTAGCCCAGAAATCCACGACTGAAGCTCAGGCTGCTGACCAGAAACATCACAGCTATCAGCAAGGCGCTGGCAATTAGCAATGTGATAAATAGTTGGTACTTGAGTCGCATAACGGCGTATCAGTTTCTTTTGAAGTGTGGTTTTATAGGTAGTGGGCATTTGTTTGATAGTCAGCAATAGTATCGGTCAGCAGTGTGCAAAAAAAGTGGAAATATCCCGATAGTAAGCCATAGAATGCAGCATCAGTAACGTGGAGATCCAATAATGAACAGCCTGCCAAATTCGGTTGAGGGTCGAGATTCTGCCTCTCACCTTCATGGTTATACCAATGCGCTTACCCATACGGAGGTAGGGCCGCTTATCATTGAGAATGGCAAAGGTGTACACGTTTGGGATAACGCCGGCAATCAGTACATTGAAGCCATGGCGGGTCTCTGGAGCACTGCACTGGGATTTAGTGAGCAGCGACTGATTGATGTCGCTACAGAGCAAATGCAGAAACTGCCGTACTATCACACCTTTGCTCACAAGGGTCATGGTCAGGCTGCGGATCTGGCTCACAAGCTGGTCAGTATGGTGCCGGGCCCGATGAGCAAGGCGTTTTTTACCAACTCGGGATCTGAAGCTATCGATACTGCGATCAAGCTGTGCTGGTATCGCTCCAACGCACTTGGCAAACCTGAGAAGAAAAAGATTATCGCTCGCAATCGCGCTTACCATGGTGTGACTACAGCAGGCGCCTGCCTTACCGGTTTACCTGCCAATCAGGCATCGTTTGATTGCCTTGTTCCGGTTGTTCGAGTGACTTGTCCGCACTATTGGCGTGAGGGCCACGCGGGAGAATCAGAAGAACAATTTGCGACAAGACTTGCCGATGAACTCGATGCAACTATTCAGGCTGAAGGGCCGGATACGGTGGCAGCATTTTTTGCAGAGCCAGTGCAGGGGGCGGGTGGGGTTGTTGTACCACCTGAAACTTATTGGCAGAAAGTGCAGGCGGTATTAAACAAGTACGACATTCTGTTGGTAGCGGATGAAGTGATCTGCGGGTTTGGGCGCACCGGCAACATGTTTGGTTCTGAAACCTACAACATAAAACCGGACATGATGACACTGTCGAAGCAGTTGACCTCATCTTATTTGCCGGGTTCTTCACTGATGATTAATGACCGGGTCTTTGAGCCTATCGCCGATGAAAGTAATAAGGTTGGTGTGCTTGGACATGGTTACACGGGTGGTGGTCATCCGGTGGTGTGTGCTGTGGCCAATGAAACGATTCGGATCATTGAAGAAGATAACGTGGTTGAGCACGCTGCGAAGATGGGATCACATATGATTGAAGGCTTGCGCCAATATGAGTCACATCCGCTGGTGGCAGAAGTACGGGGCGTTGGTTTAATTGCAGCAGTTGAGCTTGTGATAGATAAAGAAAATAAGACAGCGCTTGAGAAGCCGGGGCAATTGGGAGCTATTGCTAATGCTAAATCAATGGAAAATGGTTTCTTCACTCGTAACATGGCAGATGCAATGGCATTTTGCCCGCCATTGATTATTAAAGAGTCAGAGGTGGATGATCTGGTTGAGCGGGTTGGTCGTGCTTTAGATGCAACGCTGGCTGAGCTACCGCCGGGCACAGTCAGTTAATATTTAGGTAGGAGAAAGTGTATGGGAGATTTTATAGTACTGTCAGTGATTGCATCTGTGGTGCTGACGGTAATTCTTAATGTGTTGCCCATGTTGTTTCCGAAGTCATCGGAGAAGGTTGAGCGCAAAGTTCACGAGAAAATAAGTGAATCTATTGCAAGGCAGGAAGAGGGTAGTCAGTCTCGCGTTCGGGTGTTTTTTCCCTGGAAAGCGATGTTATTGGTGTCAGTGGTGTTAACCGTTGTGGTTAATTTGGTTGGGTTGTTTGCATCGCGCTAGAAGGGCGTTGTACAAGTCTTCTTATAGATACTCTCCCTCCGGGAGAGTCCAATGCGTAGTGTGCATTGGGAGAGGGTGTAGTTACTTTTTTCCTCTATATTTCAAGCGTTGACGGCTGGTATCCCCTCTTCAAAAGCAAACTACGCTTTTGATTCTCCCCGAGGAGAATGAATTTGCCTTTGATACTTTACAACGACACCCACCCTGAGGGGGTGAGTGTTCATACGTAAAGACTTTCTTATGCTGTGGTTTCCGCATCTGCAAGCTTGATACAGCAGGCCACTATTTGCATAGCGAGCTCCACCTCTTCAAGCGGTGGGCGCGTTGGTGCCAGTCTGATGTTGCGGTTGTCCGGATCTTCACCACCAGGAAAGGTAGCGCCGGTTGGTGTGAGTGACAGGCCTGCCTCTTTAGCGAGCTCTACCACACGTGCGGCAACTGGTTTTGCAGTATCGAGGCTCACAAAGTATCCGCCTCGAGGATCGGTCCAGGTCGCGAGGTTTAGATTGCCCAGTTCATTGTTGAGTACTTCCTGAACTTTATCGAATTTTGGTTTGAGTATCTTCGCGTGATCCTGCATTAGTCCTGTGAGGCCGTTTTTGTATTCTCGCATGAACAATACGTGCCGCCATTGTTCGGCTTTATTGGGTCCGATAGATTGTGAGCTAAGCGCTTTTGACCAGAACTTAATGTTGTCGATACCCATACCGATGAGCCCGAGTCCTCCGCTCGCAAACGTGACTTTAGATGTAGAGCCGAACAGGATGACCCGATCTTGCTGACCACTGTTCTTGGCTATTTTTAGCAGATTGGGTGCAGGCGTCGGGTTGTCATCGAGATGATGTACAGCATAGGCATCGTCTGCAAAAATAGTAAAATCTTTGGCGGCAGCAGCAACGTTGATCAATCGCTCTGCATAAGCTTCAGAGATAGTGTCGCCGGTCGGGTTGCTATAGGTCGGTACAAAGTATATCCCTTTAACGGACGGATCATTTTTAACCGCTGCTTCTATGGCGTCCATGTCCGGACCGTTGCCTGTCATTTTCACTGGTAGAAGCTCGTAACCGAGTTCTTCGGCTAACAGAAAGTGCCGGTCATAGCCCGGTGTGGTGACAATCAGCTTGGGAGACTGGTGAATCCAGCCGGTATCACTGTTGCGCACGCCACGTATCAGGGCGCGACTGAGAAAGGTGCCCATAATTTCAAGGCTTGAGTTGTTGCCAACAATAATTTCATCAGGACCTACGTTGAGCTGATGACAGAAGATCTCTCGCGCTTCGGCAAGGCCCAGTATGCCACCCGGATAGTTGCGAATGTCTACGCCCTGGTCGGTGGTATAGTTGGCATCAGTGACAGCGCCCAGAATTGGCAGGCTCAGATCAAAGTTGGCATCTGCCGGCTGTCCTCGTTCCATGTTCAGGCTGAGGTTTTGCGCTTTGTATTCCTGGTGTTGTTTTACCAGCGCTTCGTAGTCGGTCATCTGGCGGGCTCTGTTGATTGTTAGTTTAAATGCTGACAACGGTATATTATGCAATAAATGGCAGGCCGGGTGTGTCGGCTTGCTGACTAAAGTTCTTAACTTCACTAATTTTTGGAGACATGATGAGTAAGATTGGATTTATCGGTGTGGGTCTTATGGGTGCTGCGATGGCCAATCGGCTGGTCGACAAGGGCCACTCACTGGTCGTACTCGGCAATCGATCGCGTGAAAATATCACGGCCCTGACCGGACGGGGTGCAACTGAAGCATCGTCTGCGAAAGAGATGGCGCAGGAGTGCGATATTGTGATGCTCTGCGTGGGTACCTCCGAGCAGGTTGAAGGTCGAATGCAGGGACCTGACGGCGTTATTGCAGGGCTTCGTGATGGTGCGGTTGTGATTGATTTTGGCACTTCGTTACCCGCTTCGACCAAAATGCTTGGTGAGGCCGTGGCCAGCGCCGGTGGTCAGTATCTTGATGCACCGCTGGGTCGTACACCCGCCCATGCAGTTGATGGCAAGTTAAATCTGATGTGCGCCGGTGATAAGGATGCGTTCAATAAAGTCCGGCCAGTGCTGGATGATCTGGGTGAGAACGTGTTTCATCTGGGCGCGCTCGGTGCAGGTCATACAACCAAGCTGATCAATAACTTTTTTGGTATGACTGTCGCTAACGCCATGTGTGAAGCGTTTGCGATGGCAGATGTTCAGGGAGTTGATCGTCAAGCGGTATACGATGTCATAGCTGCCGGTCCGCTGCACAGCATGATGATGGATCTCGTTAAAGGCTATGCTATCGATAAAGACCCGGCCCAATTGGCATTTGCCATCAAAAATGCCGCCAAAGATGTTGGCTATTACAGTCTGATGGCGGAGCAGGCAGGTGTTGAAAGCATCATGTCTCAGTCTACTCTCAAGGGTTTGTCTGGAGCCACAGAGGCGGGTAAAGGCGATGAAATGGTCTCGCAAATGGTCGACTACTACGCAGAAAAAATGAAAACCTAAGCAGTGCTGTACGCGCGCTTCTATATTTTGACGCGCGCGTAATAAATAATTTAACCCGTTTTTCCGCTCTGCTGCGATTAAGTCAGTATCGCAGTATCGGAGGCGGTTTATGGATCCGCGCAATTATCAGATTGTCGCACTCAGTGCATTTGTTGTATTCGGTATCACCCGGCTCGGGTTTCAGATCGAGTGGTTGAATGCGGTTGTCATTATCGCTACCGCACTTTTTACGCAACAGTTTTTGTTTGAACCCGGGCAGGGTAAAAGCGCGCTGATCTCTTCGCTATCTCTGGTTCTGTTGCTGCGCACGGAATTTGTGGCAGTCGCGGCACTAGCGGCCATAGTAGCCATCGCCAGCAAAAGATTCTTACGCATGGATGGCGCTCACGTGTGCAATCCTTCCGCATTCTCTCTCGTACTTATTGCAGGTTTGACTCCCTATGCTTATCTGTCTCCGGGACAGTGGGGTGCGTTGGGAGTGAGTGCGTTCCTGGTGGTCGGCTGTGGCCTCATGGTTGTGAGCCGCGCACAGCGTCTCGATGTAGCGATGGCGTTCTTACTAACCTACCTGGCCATTGTGTTTATTCGTGGTGTTTATCTGGGCGATCCGATTTCTATCGCCTGGCATCAAATGCAAAACGGTGCGTTGTTGCTGTTTGCCTTTTTCATGATCACTGATCCCAAAACAACACCCGTGCATGCTGGTGCAAGGGTCTTGTTTGGTGTGCTGATAGCAGCTACTGCGGCTGTTTTACAGTTTTACTTTTATATATCTACCGCGGCGATCTACGCATTGGTGGCACTTGCACCTGTGGTGATTATTCTAAATTTCTATTCAAGGAGACCTCAGTATGAAAAGTTACAAAAGTCTGGTGCTGGCAGGCACGCTGTTCGGTGCAGTGGCATCCATGCTAATGCCGGGTAGTGCAATGGCATTTTGCGGTTTTTATGTCGCAAAAGCAGATACTGACTTATACAACAGTGCCTCTCAGGTTGTGATGGTGCGTGATGAAAATCGTACTGTTATTACTATGGCTAATGACTTTAAAGGTGATGTGGCCGACTTTGCGATGGTCATTCCTGTGCCCACATTTTTAGAGCGTGATCAAATCAATATTGCGACCCAGGGTCTGATTGATCATCTCGATGCGTATACAGCCCCCAGGCTTGTTGAATACCACGATGATAATCCGTGTCGGACAGTGGTCTATTCACGAGCGATAGCAGCGGTTACAGCAGATAGTGCGGTGCAGTTTAAATCTGTTGCTGAAGAAGATACCGGTGTCACTATTGATGCAAAATAT
>CAZQKJ010000129.1:1599-9130 GCA_964593315.1 uncultured Granulosicoccaceae bacterium | reverse complement strand
ACAGGCAACACTGATCTGAAAGTGTCAGGGCTTGGTAAAACATTTGTATTTGCTGCCATCCTGTTACCTATTATTGTCGCAGCACTTGGCATACTGGACATAGAGGCAATCAGCGGTCCTGCTACAGCCATGATTGAAAAACTGATGGCAGCCATACCCAATATTATCGCGGCCGGCATCATACTCGCCGTTACCTATTTCGTCGCTAAATTTATCGTGCAGATTCTCGCAGGAATTCTGGACGGTATGAACATTGACGACATGCCTCAAAAGCTGGGTATCTCAGGTGTATTCACCCCCACATTTACACCTACCAAACTCATTAGCAGCGCGATTATGTTTTTCGCAATGTTAACCGGACTGACCGCCGCGGTAGACAAGCTCAACATTGGTATTATTTCAGAGATCATGGCACGCATACTCGAGTTTGGCGGCGGCATTCTGGTCGGAGGCGTCATCCTTGTGATCGGTAATTTTCTCAGCACGCTGGCCCACAATGCGATTGCAAAATCGAGCCCGGGTATGGCCGATATTGCACGCTTTGCAATCCTCGGTCTGGTACTCGCTATGGGGCTCAAAGCCATGGGTCTCGCAGATAATATTGTCAATATGGCATTCGGCTTCACATTGGGTGCCGTTGCAGTTGCAGCAGCATTGGCGTTTGGATTTGGTGGCCGCGATGCAGCAAAGAAGATCGCAGATAATTTCGCAGACAAGATTCGTTGATAATCGCGGCTTTCAAAATACCGGTCACTGGTAATGACCGGTATTCGTATCACTAATCGATGACGAACTGCAATCCATCTGTCGGAGTCTGCACATGAACAACAGTCTGTTTAACTTCAGAGACGATGAAGAACGCGAGATGTTCCTTGTTGCAATCCCGGTGATGGCACTGTTCGGCCTACTGGGCTTCTGGCTAATGAAGGGTGATTCACCAGAGCCTGTAGTAGTAACCACCATGGCAAGTGTTGCCGATACAGACGGCGACGGCATCACCGACACACACGACCAGTGCGTGACAATATCTGGCGCTATCTCAAGTTACGGCTGTCCTGAAAAAATCAGTTGGGCTGAACGCGACAACGACACAGACGGGATCAGAAACGGCATTGATAGCTGTCCCGAGACCCACGGTGTTGCATCCAACAACGGGTGTGCGGCGGAGGACACAGCAGAACCGGTACAATTTATTGATACAGATAATGACGGCATTGAAGACGCCACAGATAACTGCCCCGATGAAGCCGGTGTTAATGGTAGTGATTGCCCTGCAGTCACAGAGTCCGACCGAGATGCAGACGGTGTTATCGATTCAGAAGACAAGTGCCCGGATACAGCAGGCTCGCCAGAGGCTTCCGGTTGTGTAGTAGAAGTCGCAACACCTGAGCCTGCAGCACCAGTAAAAATTGACACAGACAAAGATGGTTTTACTGATGATATCGATCAGTGCCCTGATGTCGCTGGTCCCGCTATCACAAACGGCTGTCCGGCGGATACAGACGGTGATGGTGTTATCGACTTGCAAGACGCCTGTCCTACGGTCACCGCAGAAACAGAAGACGGTTGTCCGGTCGACACCGATGGTGACGGGATAACCGACAATATTGATGACTGCCCGACACTGGCGGGTTTTGAAGGCAACAACGGTTGCCCTGCAGACACAGATAATGACGGCATCGCAGACGCCGATGATCAGTGCCCGGCAGTTGATGGCAACGGCAGTGAGAGTGGATGCCCAGTCGTGGAAATTCCGGATGGAGACAACGATGGCATAGCCGACTCTGAAGACAACTGCCCGACAATACCGGGTGTTGCAGAGATGTCCGGCTGTCCGCTGGACAGTGATGGTGACGGACTCATCGATGTGGAAGACGACTGCCCGACTCTCGCGGGCGATGCAACTCTGAGCGGCTGCCCTGCCAATGCCGAACCGGATCCCGATGAAGTCGAGCGTGTACTGAGTGCAGCTATAACCGGGGTTAAATTCAATTCAAGCAGTGTTGTGTTAACCGCTAGATCACAACAGATCTTGAGAACTGTTGCGGGGCTGATGAACAAGTACCCTGATTCGATACTGGAGATACGCGGGCACACAGATTCGTCCGGCAACTCGGTTAAAAACATGGAACTCTCATTAGAACGTGCACGTGCTTGTGCCACTTTTATTGCCGGAGAAGGGATCAGCAACGACCGCTTAAAAGCTTATGGTCTGGGTGATACTCAACCACTGGTCAGTAATGACACTGCCGTAGGTCGAGAGCGAAATCGTCGCGTTGAGTTTAACTTGCAGTATTAGCTTAGCCTGACTCCACTGAAAACAACTGTAGCCAGCAATAACGGGCTTATCAATTTCACCGGCTTGCTCAGTCTAAAATTGGACCAGGCAACGCGATTGTTCCAACAATTGTCTTGCGACAAATAATATCGTTCGGAACGATAACTTCGCTGTTGGCCGTTCAGCGTCCGATGTAAGTAACAGCCCGTTGAGCCTAATCATTTACAAATGACTTTCTGGCCAACACTCCACCGCACCACTGATCACAATCAAATTCCGAAGGGTTTTCGATTAGATATCTTGCTCTCCATACAAACTCTAACAGGTGTTTATTACCAGTCTTTTCCGCCTGCCTTAGAAAAGCCAGCACATCCCGCTCTAATTCAAGGGAGTAAGATGACGGCGACATTAAATTGCCGACAATCAAGTACGCACAATTAACAAAGAAATGCTGCATCGGACACTCATTGTCAGAAGCACATTCCAGGATAATGGATGCACGATGCAAACTGGCAACGGTCAGTTCAAAATCTTGCCCAACACTCTTAAACGAATCTGGGTCGTATGCCCACATTCTTAATTGACTGTCTTCCTCCATTAGAAAGTTTGTCATCTTAGCACCAGGTAAGATATCCCAACCGACCACCTGGAGAAAAACCATTTTACTATATTCATGGATCAACACCGAGTAACTGCGAGCGGCAGCTCCTGGTCGTATGTTAAGTGCGATCCTCGCGGGATCTGGCTGCTTATCTTATTGGTACGCCACTATAACACCAGTCTTCACTGGCACCGAACACCATCACTTGGGGTACAGTTTCAAGTACCATAAACGTTAAACTATCGGGAACCGCTAATGGCACAAAAGAATATACTGATCACCGGCGTTAGCCGTGGCCTGGGCCATGCGTTGTGCAGGGAATTCGACACACTTGACCACAATCTCGCAGGCTGCGCGCGAGATGAATCTGCTATCAATCAACTCAAAAATGATCTGGACTCACGCCACCATTTTACAAGCGTTGATCTTACTGATGATAAAGCTGTGCAAACATGGATCAACCAGGTTGTTACTGAGTGGGGCGTACCGGATCTGATCATCAACAACGCCGGTATCATCAATAAAAACGCCAACCTATGGACAGTACCACCGGACGAATTCAAACAACTATTAGACGTCAATATTACTGGTGTATTTTCAGTGATACGCCACATAACCCCCCACCTGATAGAACAAGGCCACGGAATCATTGCCAATCTCAGTAGTGGATGGGGCAGATCGGTTTCTGCAGGTGTCGCGCCCTACTGTGCCACCAAATTCGCTATCGAAGGCCTGACCATGGCACTGGCGCAGGAACTCCCTGACGGACTTGCAGCCGTGGCCGTTAACCCGGGTATTATCAATACCGATATGCTGCAGTCCTGCTTTGGACCGGAAGCCAACAGTGCACCGACACCAGAAGACTGGGCCAGCCGTGCAGCACAGTTTTATCTACGGATAAAAGTCAGTGATAGCGGCAAGCCACTGAGCGTATAAATAAAAACAGCCAAAAGCGACCTATTGTTGATAATTCGAATACCCATTTGACTAGTTAAAGAATGACCAGATCTATCCTAAAATCAATGGTTACCACTAATATTTTGCAACAACGCTCTATAGATCCCGAGCCGATGCCGATCATTGTTCAACGCCGTGTCGATGTCCCGCATAACAGAATGTGCCAGAACCGGACGTAATCATCACGACTACAGATGAGACACCGTCAATCTCTCGCAAAAACCGCGACAACAGCGCGACAAACCACTACGATAGTCCCCTACTCTTAAATCACAACCACCATGAACGAAAACAACCCTCCCACTAATACGCTTTACATTGAAGTCAAAGGCGCCGGCCTTCAGGAAGTTGATGGTTTGTACGTACCTTCTACCGAACCACCCAAAGAGTCAGAGTCTGGCACACTATCAAGCCTCGGCTACTGGAACGGTAGAATGGCCTGGGACCGTGCCGACGGCAAGTCAGCCCGAAGTCCGGCTCTATCCTACTCAAATAGTTATAAGTCATGGCGTATCTGCAGGCTCGACGGCCATCTCGCCTATGACAATACCTGTGACGACGAACTGCCGCCGGTTGATCGTGAGTGGCATGTGTACAAGAAAGGCGTAGCACCCGCACCGTCGGTCGAGATTCATCACTATGATCCACGTCTGCCCTGCCCGTCTCCCAACGTTATGTTTATCACAGGTGGCCCGGGTAGCGGCAAAGGCACCATGTGTGAGCTTGCAGAAATTCAGCTCGGCTGGACACACTTGTCAACCGGAGAGCTGCTCAGAGCAGAGCTCGCCACCGGCAGCTCTCAAGCCACCGATATCGAAAACTATATAACCGCAGGTGAGCTGGTACCCAACGAAATCATCGTCACCCTGCTGAAAAATGCGATGGAAAAGCTAACCAGAACCACTGGAAAAAATAATTTTCTTCTGGATGGATTCCCACGTTCACTCAACAATATGGATGGTTGGTACGAGATATTCGGTAAAGACTCACCACTGCCTACTATGCTGTACTTTGAGTGCCCGTATGATGTGCTTGAACAAAGAATATTGAGCCGTGCAAAATACTCCGGCAGAAGCGATGATAACGTTGCAAGCATGAAACTACGGTTTGATACCTACAAGGCTGAAACACTACCAACCATTGATTACTTTAAGAGCCAGAATAAATGCGTAGAAATTAACACCAGCGCCGACCGCCCGTCAGTTTATAAAGAAGTAATAAAACATCTGGAAAAATACACAGATGCAGCCAACACAAAATCGGAACTCACTGAACAAGCTGAAATACTTCTCGGGCTAAAGCCGTATCCAAAAAAGTAAACGCTGCCGCACCGAAGACCAACTACACTTATGATATCCAGTGAAATCAAAACTCCTGCAATGTCCCGTATCGACGGACAGGTATCAAAAGTATTTCCGAATGATCTGAACGCGCACAGCACAGTCTTTGGCGGATTGATCATGGCAGAAAGTGACCGACTGGCATTGGTGGTAGCCGAACGCCACAGCGGCAAGGTCTGTGTTACAGCCTCGGTAGACTCTATGCATTTTAGAGCCCCGGCTAAAGAGGGTGACACATTGATCTTCTCGGCTGCTGTAAATAAAGCCTGGCGGAGTTCTATGGAAATAGGCATAAAGGTAGAAGCAGAAAACAGTTACACCAGAGACCGTAACCATATTGTCTCGGCTTATTTTACTTTTGTCGCACTCGACAAAAACAATCACCCGGTTGATGTACCGCCTCTGGAGGCAGTAACCAAAGAAGATATACGCCGCAGCAAAGAGGCGGAAATCAGGCGAACACTTCGCCTTGATACGCGCGCGGCAATCGAGACCAGCAGGCAAGATAAAGACACATAGCAGTTTACTTATTGTATCGGCTTACAGCTCGCTGACCATTGTAAATCCTCTGTCCGATAAAGTGCCCGCTAAATGCTCGATGTGTTCTGGTGATATTTCACAACATCCCCCGATGACCGCAGCACCGCCCTCTACCCAGCGCATTGCCGCAATCGAATGCTCGGCAGGCCCAAGGTCTGAACGCGCTTCAAGCATGGCAACACCCACACCAATGCCGAGATTCGATACCGAGGTAAATCCATTGGCATAAGCCCCGGTCCGTACCCCCAGGGCCTGCAACCTGGGCCACGCTACATCGATAGCTTCTGGCAGACTGCAGTTCAACAACACCGCTTGCGGCTGCGTGGCTTTGATTGCCTCATAAGTCTCTGCAATACTTTCACCGCTCCGCAAATGACCGGTGCACTCATCACTGACACTCAAAGCCAACCAGTATGGCTTACCACTCTCAGATGCCGCCAGACCTGCAGCTCTGGCTTCTCTGATACAACACACAGTCTCGCAAATAAAAAGATCAACCTTGTTTGCCTGCTCTTCCACTATCAGTCGATACGATTGTAAAGCTGCCTCATACCCAGGTGTGGAATCCGGCTGATAGCTTCCCACTAGTGGTGGCAAGCTGGCAGCGATTTTCACATCATCAACGCCTGCCTCATCACGCGCCTCTGCTGCAAGCTCAAATGCGCGCGCCTGAAGAACCGCAAACTGATCCACTGCATTGCAGTTAATCAATCGCTCCGGTGTCAAGCTATAAGAGTTAAGCGTGATAACTTTTGCACCAGCTCGAATAAAATCGACATGTAACTGACGCACCAGATCAGGTCTGTCAATCATCACCTGCGCACCCCACAACGGACTTTCTTTTGAAGCACCCCGCTTTACCAGCTCCTGCCCCATTCCGCCATCGAGCAAAACAATCCGCTTATCAACCATTACCGATCTCAGTTCCAATCACAAACCGTACAAGAATTACATTTGATGTTGCTGAAAAGCAAGCGAGTTTTCATTTATTCAGCGTCAATAGTAAGATGCAGTCACACCTAAACTTGCGCAAACACCCCTATGGCCAATAATCCTTTTGAAGAGCTCGGCTTCAGCTTACAGATCATTCCGGTAACCGACTTCCAACAAAACGCAATGATTCTATGGTCCAGCAAAACCATGCGGGCAATCCTGGTTGACCCGGGTGGTGAGATTGACCGTATCATGGAGTCAGCAGATAAGCTCAAAGTGGATATCACCGCAATCTGGCTCACCCACGGGCATATGGATCACACGGGTGCAGCCGCCGAAGCCAGACGACGGCTCAATTGCAAAATTATCGGCCCGCACAAAGATGATCAGTTCCTGCTCGATGAACTTACACCGGGCATGTATAACATTCCTGAAGCTGAGAGCTTCACACCTGATCAGTATCTTGACGACGGCGATACACTAGAACTGGAAGGACTTAAATTTGAAATTCTGCACTGCCCCGGTCATTCACCAGGCTCAGTCGTGATGTATCAACCTGACATTTCTTTTGCAATCATGGGAGATGTATTGTTCAGCGGTTCTATTGGCCGAACTGATTTGCCACGCAGTAATCACCAACACCTGATTGACTCAATTACTAAAAAGCTGTGGCCACTACAGGAAAAAGCCGGCAAGGATATAGGATTCATACCTGGCCACGGGCCAGCATCTTCATTTCTTGCCGAGCGTCAGAACAACGCATTTGTCTCTGACTCAGTGACAGGATACGGCTCCTGACGCTGTGACCCCGGGAAACAACTCTCCAGTCAAATACAACTAACCTATAGACTTGCAACAAAAGACCAGGCAAACAAACAGTTT
>CAZQKJ010000129.1:0-1499 GCA_964593315.1 uncultured Granulosicoccaceae bacterium | reverse complement strand
TTTCATCACCAGCGCAGGCCCCGGTAACGGTGGCGATCTGGGCGGCATAGAAGGCGCTGATGCACACTGTGCATCATTGGCGAAAGCCGCAGGCTCAGAACTGACTGACTGGAAGGCGTATCTCAGCGTCACTGCAGGCATTGATCGCTCTGGCGACAGCCCGAAGGTAATCCCTGGTATCAACGCTCGTGACCGTATAGGTTCAGGCCCATGGAATAACGCCAAAGGTGTATTGATTGCCAACGATGTCGATGAGCTTCATACCGATGCCAATCCAATCAACCTTGAAACCGGACTTGATGAGAATGGCAATCCGGTCAACGGGCGTGGTGCTAAGCCCAACCGCCATGACATCCTCACAGGCTCAACACCCGCTGGTCAGTACTCAACAGCCGGTGGCGACACCACCTGCGCCGCCTGGACAAGCAGTGGTGAAGGATCGGCCATCGTGGGCCATCACGACCGTGTGGGCTTGAGCAAAGACCGCCACATGGTGTCGTGGAATTCAGCCCACGGTTCACGCGGCTGTGGTGCTGAAGATCTGCCAAAAAGTGGTGGTGATGGCTTGTTCTACTGCTTCTATGCAGGCAACTAAGCATCCACTGTTATCCAACCGGAATAGAAATATATCGGTTGGGTGACGATAGATATTTGTTTATAAACTGACAACCCTGCTTTGCTTCAAAGCAGGGTTTTTTTATGGGAGCTCAGATAAATACAACGTATATCGTAACTGCCCGGCTTTTTTGAACGCGCAGAGCTGACTCCGTCCTGCTACCCTTCAAGAATCACAGGATGAATTAGTCAGATGCAGCTTGATAGTCTTCTGCAATATCCTCTGCCCACAACTCGGGTTTCTCTTTTATAAACCGCTGCATCAAAGCGATACACTCAGTGTCATTAACCACCACCACTTCCACACCGCGCTCAACAAGAAACGCTTCATTACCGCCGAACGTCTGGTTCTCACCAATAACAACCCGCGGTATTCCAAACTGCACTATCGTTCCCGCGCACATCATACACGGGCTCAAACTGGTATACAGAGTGGTATCGCTATAGGTTTTCTGCCTGCCAGCTTTTCTGAGCGCATCCATCTCCCCGTGCGCAATGGGATCACCTTTCTGCACACGCTGGTTACGACCAGATGACACTAAATCACCACCACGCGCCAGTACAGATCCTATTGGGCACCCTCCCTCATCAAAGCCAGCCTGCGCTTCATCAAAGGCCATACGGAGGAATTTTTTATCTGCGTCGGTTAGCATATTAAGCTCGCATAAATTTGTAGTACACATCTAACCCATAAGGTTTTTGTAATCTGCAATTATACCTTTACACAAAAAATGGCTATGTTCCGGCAGCACTCTGGTGACGCAAACTCATTGCGTATAACAATAGTGCCACCCAAATACAGATAAAACCAAGCCACGAGGCAAGTGCTATAGGTTCACGATAAAACAACCAGCCAATCAAAAACTGAATGCTCGGTGTTAAAT
>CAZQKJ010000128.1:0-9182 GCA_964593315.1 uncultured Granulosicoccaceae bacterium | reverse complement strand
GGCCTGTTTACCAGCGGTCCCACGCGCTTTGTACAATTGGAAAAGTTGCAATTCGAAGCCGCTCTGCCCTCCGTAGTTAGCGTGCTGTTTCAAGCTAAAGATCAATTCGGTAATGCTATCGCAGGCTTACAAACCAGCGATTTCACTTTACTGGAAGATAACGAACCTGTGTCTGCCACAGAAACATCCTTGGCAATTGTGCCGCATGAGCAACTGCCGTTTTCTCTGCGCACCGTCATTATGATTGATGTCAGTAGCAGTATCTCACCGTCTGACCTCAATCAAATCAAAGCTGCAGTGCGCGACTTGATCGTAGACACGGAAGGCGAATCAAAACTGCTGGCGCAACAGGAAATTGCACTGTACTCGTTCAACGATAGCGTGTCGCTGTTGCGTGATTTCTCAAGCAACGCTAATAGCCTTGTTGAAACGCTCGACAATATCGAACCCGCCGTAGCCATCACACCGACCGATTTCTATGGTGCTGTGATAACCGGTGCAGGCCGCGTTATAGACAGCTTTGATATCACTCAGATATCTCAGGGCTCTGTCATTATCATCACCGATGGTACAGACACCGCTGCAAGAAATACTTACGCAGATGCGCTCAATGCAGTGAATGGAAAATCAGTGTATACACTGGGCGTTGGAGACGACATCTCTGCCACTACACTGCAGGAGATAGGCACCAGTGGCACGTATGCGCTGCGTAATTTTGAACAGCTGAACTCGGTACTGGCTTCAATCAACCAACAGGTTCTCGATAGCGCCAACAGTTTTTACTACCTGCACTATGCGTCACCAAAGCGCGGCGCAGAGGGCGCGGCAAGCAGCATTCACGACATAGAATTATCGGTGGTCAACAATGCCAACAACGGCAGTAGTGCCGAGATCAACGAAAGCTTCGACTCCACCGACTTTAGCAATGTGGAAGCTGAAGTCATTATCTCCGGACCACAGCGCCTGGAGATATTGCAGTCGGCAGTCTACAGCGCCAACACGCGCTGGGCCCCACAGCCGCTCAGCAACTATCTCTGGAGTTTGCCCGATGACAATGTCTCGTGTCAGATCGAAAGTCTGAGTCAAACGAGTATTCGGGTTACCGGCCTGACCGATGGCAACTGCACTTTGACTGCAACCGATCAGACAGCAGGTGGGGCACAGGCCTGGTATTCAATAGACGTGATCAGCACGGCAAACTAGTAGGCAGCATCTAGCTGAAGTTGTATTCCACCGTAGCGCGGAGAGCGGTGCGGCAATTACACTCAGGTTTGCACAGCCCGATCAGCGCAGGGCAATCGACACAAGTTGCCAATGGCCTGACCGCGCTGACCCAAGTGCTGAATTAGTTGCTGAGAGATACTTCCCACTCACTGATAAAGCTCTTGATATCAGCTGATGCAACGGACACTGAGTGGTTTTTAATTTTCACGTATTCGTCACCGTTTACGTAGGCCGCAAAGCCACGCAACATGCCCGCTAATACGTGTCTGCCTTGTTCGCAGCTGATTAAACCACCACCAGACTGACCTGAATCAATCGGTGCCGTTGTATGTAGTGCACCATCCGCTGCCGCTTTGATTTTAAATGAGCCCGATGAAGTCGTTTTGGACTCGGCTCTCGGGAAACCCACAGCCCATACTTTAGAACTGCTACTGAGGTCTGAACCACCAATCGGTATCGGGTTAACATCCAGGGAGCTGACTTCAAGGATGGCAAGATCCAGCGCTCGATCTATTGAGGCAACACTGGCGGGATACAGGCGATCTTCAATCCGAATATAAGACTGGTACTGCTCATCAATCGCATGCGCCGCGGTCAGCACTCTGTCTGCTCCGATCACCACGCCGCTGGCATGGCTGCCGTCGTCACTGGTTACGCGCACGACTGAATCCAGCGCTTCCGGCGCGGGCCAACCACAATTTTCGGCATAGGCAGCAGGTGTAAGCATTACGCCGACTAGGGCAGATATCCAGCTTAATTTCATTGTTCAAATTTTCCCGATTCTTCAATTGGCAACAATAGTCTCCAAGTCAACATCACTGACTGCCAGGTGGCTTTGAGACTCTGAGCACTTTATATCAACAAGGGCAGAAGATTGCCGTGATCGAAGTTCAACACTCGCCTGCAGAACGCCTCAAATTCGTTGAAGACGCCTTTTCGCATGCAGGCGTGAGACCTGATACACAGTTGCGGATTCCTCCCTACGAGCGCATGTTACCAGCATGCAATGCAGAACTTCAAAGAAAACGCGCCGTTTGGAGAATCGATCTATCGGGTGCGGGAAGGTGTATTGGACAGACAAGAATTGCCATGTCATCTAAAAGGAGCGGGAGAGCACGCCTTGAAGGAAAGCGGAAACTGGGTACTCTATCGGGCCAGAATTTTCTGGTGCACTCCAGACCCGGCGATTTTGAGTACTACACCAAAGAATTCTGACCCGCTTGGTTCCAAAGCAAATCAAACAATAGAGGCTAACGCCAGGACCTGTTGCCGGGGACAGGGGCGACTGGCTTCCACACAAAGCATTCTCTTGTGGAATGAAATAGTGTGAGCCTGTTTCATCAATGCGACACTAGTCACAAAGGATGTTATTCAGCCTCATCAAGTGGCAATTCTGACTCTGGTAACTCTGGCTCACTTTGAGCTGCACCACCGTCTTCAGCTTCTACTTCTGCCGCTTGCCAGCCCTTCTCACTTTTTATTTGCAAAAAGCTGACATTTTGTCCTTCACGCAGATTTTTAAAACCTTCAACTTGTATCGAGCGGTAGTGAACGAATACATCCTCACCCTCCGGATTTAGGATAAATCCATATCCCTTTTCAGTGTTGAACCACTTAACGATCCCTTCTCTTCTTTCACTCACGGTTGTTTCTCTTCTAAAAACTTCGACCAAAGGTGTAGACACCGCATTGTGCGGCTTAGTTCCCGATGCTTATCAAAAGCACCCGTGTTTTTGCTCAAGATAAATATAGCACTATAAAAGAAGTACTTTAAGCACAGCTACCTAATGACTAAGAATCTCTTACAAATAGTCAGATCGGCTGGATTATAGAGCGTAATTTTCAGGGATGCTTAAAAATATTTACCCGGAACAGTCAGAGCAAAACACATAAGTTTACTACAGAGGAAACTCCACAATTTACTGCAATAACAAGCTTTTTATTACTCATAAACAAAAACGCATAAATATCGGGAATGATTGCATTGAATCATTAATCCTCGAGTAATTCTATCCACGATAAAAAATACTACTTTGATAAACAGGCCCGTTTTTCTTGCCCACTCTACATTGATGAACAGTTCACATTCGCATGGAATTTCTGCCCATGCAATAAAACTCACCTGAACAAACTACTTTATCTACAGGAACACAGTTTGCATAGACCGTCACTTCACTGCGGCTGTATTCCAGACACGAATTGTCACTTTGTATTATTCAGCTGCTGCCGTTAGCTCTAGAAGTAATGCGAGCACAAGCGCTCACTGTGGAGAACAACAATGCATCAATTGACACACATCGCACTGGCAGCACTGTGCACTGTCGCGTTGGCAGCCTGTAGTAGCGATAACGATTCAGTCACTGACGAATTTATCGGTTTACAGAACGACCCTACGAGCAGCACAACCAGCAGCATTGGACTTATCCAGGCGGACGATTCATCACCGGACACAGACGGTGACGGCAGATCAAATGATGCCGAAGGTACCGGCGATCCTGACGGTGACGGCATTCCAAACTATCTCGACCTGGATAGTGATGGCGATAACGTACTGGACTCTCACGAGTACAACCATCCTTGTGAAGCCGATTTTGCAGCCGCCCGGGAACAACACGGCATTCCTACCGCGACCCGCGACTACCCCGAACTCTCTGAGCGCGTGCCGCTGATTATTACCGAACACTGGTTTGAAGAAAGAGCGATTCTGGTCCGGTTCACTTCCATGCAATCGGAAGACTTCTGCAGCGTAAAAGAAGAACAAAACACCACAATCTGGGACGAGTAATCAACCCGCCCTGAAAACCAATCCAGCGACGTGATTGATCTTACGTCTTATGGATTACATCAATTATGACCCGTCAATGGTCGCCAGTCTGGCGACCATTGTGTTTCTAGCGTCATTACAAGCGCCGGCCAGAAGATCACGCGCATGGATGGATCGCAGTCGCACTTGTTTCTGGATCGGCACTAATTGACTCGGTCGGGTTACTATAGCGCCTTACGCCCACATCCGGGGCTGCCAGGGTTGTCACAACGTGCCACGCACCGTCTATCTCCTTACTGCCTGTCAGGCATACATGTTTATCTGCTCGTCGATGCTGATAACTGTGTCCGCACTGATTGGATTGGAACTCGCTGAAAATAAAGCGCTGGCAACCCTACCATTAGCGCTTCAGTTTATTGCTGTGATGTGCTGCGGAATACCAGCATCCCTGGCGATGGGTCGCTGGGGCCGAAAGCGCGGATTTTTGTTTTCGACTTTCATCGGTATCAGTGGCGCGTGCCTGGCGCTGATCGCGATGTATCAAGGTTCGTTGTGGATCTTTTGCATGGCAACTTTTTGTTTTGGTACTTTTACCGCGTTTGGCAACTACTATCGGTTCACAGCGCCTGAGGTGGTATCAGCTGACAAAAAAAATGTCGCGATTTCCTGGGTGATGGCCGGGGGTGTTGTAGCGGCATTTATTGGTCCTAACCTCGCGCGCTGGAGCCAGGGCTTGTTGGACGTATCCATTTACGCCGGCGCTTTTATTGTAGTGATCGGTGTATACCTGCTGTCGTTTTTGACTGTCACTTTCATGGATTTGCCCAAGCCCAAACCCTCAAACAACAATACCGATAGCATTCGCAAACTCTCTGAAATAGTCTTTCAACCCGTATTTATAGTCGCCTGCCTGTGCGCCACTCTCGGGTATGCCACCATGAACCTTGTAATGACTGCTACGCCACTCGCAATGCACTCACACAACATGACGCTGGGCGATACTGCATTTGTGATTCAATGGCATGTGGTTGCCATGTTCGCCCCTTCATTTGTTACCGGGTCCCTGATCAACCGCTTCGGCATCAGTACAATATTATTCACCGGTGCGCTCCTCTGCCTGCTATGTGTTGTGCTAAATCTGCTCGGCCAAACTATCTGGCATTTTTGGCTGGCGTTGGTTTTTCTGGGAGTAGGCTGGAACTTCCTGTTTGTAGGCGGGACATCCCTGCTCACTGAATGCTACACCCAGGCTGAGAAAAGTCGCACCCAGGCCGCCAACGATTTTATTGTCTTTAGCACTGTATCAGTGACAGCACTTTCATCTGGCGCACTGCATCATCATATGGGCTGGCTGTTTGTAAACCTGTGCGTGGTGCCTTTTATTGCGCTGTGCGGCTTCAGTGCACTGTGGCTCGCCAGGCAAAGGTCTGGCAATTCGATCGCATCCACGTGATAATTGGTGCAATAAAAAAACCTTTACTTTCGTAGACCCTACACCATGAATAAAATCTTAATAGCACTCTGTATTCTGTGCGGCACAAGCGTTTTTAGTAACGGCCTTGTCGCTGACAGCAGCAGCCAGATTACCGTCGTTGACGACTCAGCATGGGTACGCGCCACACCTCCAGGCGCCAAAACCACTGCCATCTACCTGAACCTGATGAATCACGGCAGTGCCAATGTGAAACTGATCGCTGCATCATCAGAGATTTCAAATCAAATAGAACTACATACCCACAAGCACGAAGACGGGGTAATGAAGATGCTACAAGTGGAATTTATCGATGTACCCTCTGGCGAACACGCGGTACTGGCACCGCATGATGATCACATCATGGTTTTTAACCCCAAACACGATCTTCAAACCGGCGATGTCGTGGCACTGACACTGTCTTTTGATGATGGCAGTGAAATGATCATAGAAGTACCGGTGCTAAAAGAAGGCCCCGATAGCAACGGTGATCACATGCAACATGCGGAAACAGATCACGGGAAGAAAGCCAAGCACGGTGATAAACACAAGAACCACTAGCCCGGATTATCTTGAGGACCAGGCTTCCGGACCTGCCAATCAACTCACTGGTCAACACGTTACAACTGACAAGAGCAACAAAATACTGTGAAGAAGCTTCCGATCATATTGATCGCCATACTCGCTCTGGGAGCCGGACTATTTTTTGGCAGCCGGCAAAGCCAGCCCGATTTATCCCAGCTTTCGGGCTTCTCTTTTCCAGAGCCCGAAAAGTTGCAGGACATCGCGCTCACAGATCACAACAGCACCGCTTTCACAGAGGACAACTTCAAAGACAAATGGACCTTTGTCTATGTCGGTTATACCTTCTGTCCCGATGCCTGTCCGGCAACACTAAACACCTTAAACCGGCTTGCCAAGCTGATCGAAGAGGATGGCTCAGCCGATGCAAGCACCCTTCTGGTATCTGTAGACCCGGAACGCGACACACCGGAACATTTAAGCAACTATGTGAAGTTTTTCAACGAGGGCTTTACCGGTGCTACCGGCACTAACGAAGCGATTCGAGCGTTTGCTGATCAAGTCAGCGCGGTTTACTCATTGCCTGATGATCGCAGCGATCCCAACTACCTTGTCGATCATTCTTCATCGATCATTCTGATAAACCCAGATGCCGCCGTGCAAGCTATTTTCACTCCGCCACAGGAAGCTCCGGTGCTGGCAAAGGATTTTGAATTGCTGGTGGCTCACTACCAGTCAAGGTAACATCGCACACACCCTGGCATTATCCTGGCGGCACCATGTTAGTCAAAGATCTGCAAACATTTATCGTCGGCAATCCACCACCACATAAAGGTGGTCGCTATTTTATCTTTGTAAAGCTGACAACCGACAATGGCATAACCGGTATCGGTGAAGTGTATAACGCCACGTTTGCACCGTCTGTTGTCAACTACATGATTGAAGATGTTTTTACCGCTCATGTAGAAAACACTGATCCGTTTAAGATCGAAACACTGTGGCGCAATGTTTACGGCCGTGGTTATTCTCTACGCCCGGATATTTCACTGATGGGAGTATTAAGCGGCATTGAAACCGCGCTTTGGGATATCGCAGGCAAGGCGACAAACAAACCCGTCTACGATTTACTTGGCGGCTGTGTCAATGAAAAAATACGATCTTATACGTATCTGTATCCACCAGACAATATAGACGCCAACAGCGCTCACCCGGTGTATAGCGATCCTGATGTCGCAGCGTCGAGAGCACTGGACTATATCGATCAGGGCTTCACAGCAGTCAAGTTTGATCCAGCCGGTGTATACACCACTTTTGATCCACACCAACCCGACCTTGAATCAATCAAACGCAGCGAAGCTTTTGTAAAAACTCTGCGTGAAGCTGTGGGTACGAAAGCAGATCTATTGTTCGGCACTCACGGACAATTCACAACCTCCGGTGCGATCAGGCTTGCACGGGTGCTTGAATCATCAGATCCGCTCTGGTTTGAAGAACCGGTACCACCTGAACGACCAGAAGAGATGGCACGCGTTGCTCGTCAAACTACCATCCCGGTAGCCACCGGTGAACGCCTGACAACAAAATACGAGTTTGCCAGAGTGCTGGAACTACAAGCCGCATCGATACTGCAGCCTGCACTCGGGCGCGTAGGAGGCATTCTTGAAGCAAAGAAAATTGCCGCAATGGCAGAGGCAAACTACGCACAAATTGCACCGCACTTGTATTGTGGTCCGGTAGAGGCGGCCGCCAATATTCAACTTGCAGCGTGCAGCCCTAACTTTCTAATTCTCGAAAGCATCGAAACCTGGACTGGTTTTCACACCGATTTATTGATGTCTCCTATCACCTGGCAGGACGGCTACGTGATTCCATCCACCGAGCCCGGTCTTGGCATTGAACTCAATGAATCTGTAGCGCTTGCTCACCCGTACACAGAAGACGCATTGCACCTTCAACCACAAGCGTCACCTTATCTTCCAACCTAGAAAATAAGCCCACTTTTGTTTGAAGATACCGCAGTGTCAGCATGGTCCATGGGATAGTTGATTAGGCAACCATTAAGCGTCAAAGTTCTTCAGTCGAGGACACATCAACCCGTCAGACCATTGCCCACAACTAGTTATTGCAAACAACATCACAAAGGATTGTGCATTCCATCAAGTGAGCTTTAATGATGCCAATATAAATCTTAGGACTATTTTTTTTCGCCTAGGATCAGAGGATGGCTATCAAAACATTTTTGCGCCATTTGAGTTCAGCATTTCTACTATGTATTTGCACCTTGCACCCGTTATGGGCTGACGACACTGAAATTTTCTTCAGCTCTGCGTCAAATACCGAGACGCAACCCAATCTGTTGTTCGTACTCGATGCCTCCGGATCGATGAATATTTACGACTGCGAAAACGGGGTTGAAGCATTCAACCCGTGTCCGGATGATGACTCACTATCTGGCAACAATACCCGTATGGAGCGGATGGTAAGTGCACTCACAGCGGTACTTGAAAATTCCACCGATGTAAATGTCGGCCTCATGCGGTTCAGTCATACTGCAAGTGGCGGACGCGTTGTCTACCCACTCAGGGGCATTGACGAAAAATTCTGCAATGGCCAGCCCTGTGATGGCGATGTTATCTTCGATGCTCAGTCACGGGTAGCCACTTCAACCGATGATGCCTATGAGGAAACAAACGGTGCCGTCGTCACTGACTCTGTGTTCATTCCAGCTACACTTTACGATGGTGATCAGCAGTCATTTATCAGCGGACTGCGGTTTCCCGATCTAAAAATCCCGCAAGGGGCGACTATTGTCGATGCTCGCATCGACTTTAACTCAATCACCAATTCATCTGCGACCAGCAATCTGGTTTTTCGGATCGAGGACAGTGCAGATTCACAGCCCTACACAACCGGTTTCAACACGATCAGAGCTCGAGACTGGAGCAACAATGCCATTTCCTGGAATGCAGTACCAAACTGGAACACCGATAGCACAATAGAATCACCCAACCTGGCTCCTCTGCTGCATCAGGCGGTGAACAAAACTGACTGGTGTGGAGGTAACGCAGTCGGATTTTCAATACAGGGAACCGGCGATCGGCTCGCATCATCATTTGATCGCGGCGGCGGCTATGGCCCGGTGCTGCGGGTGCAGTATCACCTCTCCGATCTTCCAGCCAGCGGTGGATGTACTACCGACAC
>CAZQKJ010000127.1:0-9213 GCA_964593315.1 uncultured Granulosicoccaceae bacterium | reverse complement strand
GCTGCTATCGGTGATCAGTTCCATCAACAGCACACCATCAAAGCAACCGTGGGGTTCAGGCACCCGGACGCCTGCTGCAGAAAGTTTGTAGAGCGCATCGACTTCGGCGTTGTGCCATTCCTGCTCTTGCTGGTCACGGCCGAACTTAGATCCTTTTTCTATCGCACGCTGGCGTCTGCTATTTCTGCCTTTGCGGCCTTCACGATACTGAACAGCTTGTTTGAAGCTCCGTTTAGCGGCGTCCTTGTAGACTTTTGCACACAGGGTACGATCACCGCTGCGTACAACATAGACGCTCGCCTCTTTTCCGCTCATCAACGGGTAGAGAACCTCGTCTACAAGACCGTCCTCAATTAACGGAAGTATGCGTTTTGGCGTTTTCATTGATCGAAATGTAGTACCGGACGATGACCTTCCACGGTCAGAGGCGTCGAGTCAGTGGTTAGAGCACAGGGCAATTCGGTCCCGGACATTGTTCCCCTGTATGCGAAGCCGGGTAGATAATTTTTGAGTTAGCCCGAGTCCGCAACGTAATTCTTAAGGTGAGAAGTATGAATCAATCCACGGAGTATACGATTACGGCTCGCTAAACTGCAGCTTTTCTGTGTAATCGATCGGAGAGTTGCACTTGTTTTTGTCGAACGTTCGAAATCTTTGTAAGTTGAGTATCCTGATTAGCCCGATACTGCTGGCCACTGTATTGTTGCCGGTGAAGCCCGGTCTGGCGCAGGTTTGTAGCGATCCGGACGGTGATGGCTGGGGTTGGGATGGCAGTCAGACCTGCGTGGTGTCAGGAGCGCCAGTGGCTGCACCTGTCGCTGCGGCTTGCTCCGATCCGGACGGTGATGGCTGGGGTTGGGATGGAAGTCAGACCTGTCTTGTCAGTGCTGCGCCACAAACGCCCAATCAGACACCGTTGGCAGGTTCCGGTGCATCGGGCACAGGTCAGTGCGTAGACTCAGACGGTGATGGCTGGGGCTGGAACGGTACGGCAACCTGCACGGTTGAATCTTCTGTCGGCAATTCGAATTCACCCACACCAGCTCCGGTTGCCCCGGTTGCCACAAGTGGTTCCTATGATCCACAAAGAGATCTAATTGCTCTGCACTTTGACCATGCACCGGATCGTGATGATGGGCACGCGGCAGTGGCGGCACTGATGGTCTCTCGTCAATTAAATCTGACCGTACAGGTGGTAGCAGGTACCTACGGTTTATTTAGCAGCGACCGATATGACGCCGCTTCAGAGCCGCTTATGTCAATTGTCTGGGGTAGCCAATGGCTAAACGCACACCGGGATTTTAACGGTTCTGTTAATACGGTAGTCAACCGCTGGGCATCCGTGCTGGCTTCCGGCGGTTCGATCTGGATTGCGGAGGGCGGTCCGTCAGATTTTACCGCAGCGGTGGTAGCGCGATTGCAATCGCTGCACTCAGAGTTCGATACCCGGCAACGTATTCATCTGATACAGCACAGTGTCTGGAATGAAGATCACTCGTCACCCGTGGCTCTTGACTATGTAAGGGCCAACACTCGCTACGTTAATATTGACGATGGTAACAATCCCAACGCGACTGCTGATCTTAGATTCGAAAGCCACAACAATGGTGCTTTCGTTGCTCGTGCTTTAACCAGCAACTATGCCAATGAGTGGGCGGCTGCATTTGCTTATCTGAGTCCATCGGAAAAGCTCGATTTTTCTGATGTGGTTGAGATGCTTCACATACTCGAAATTGGGTCATCTCAAATCCGTGACGTGAATGATTTTGGCGATTTCTTTTTCTGATGGTTAATCGCATGTATCAATTTTGATACGAGCAATGTATTCAATTTTGCAACCGTAGTGTTAGCGACCATCGTGGTTTCTGTAGATGTGTTATAAAGCTCTCCGGGATAAGCAGAGACAACGAAAAAGATGGGCGCTATTCACGAGCTGCGTGAAGAATATCGACACTACCGGGCAGACCGTCCGAAGCTGCGATGGCTCTTCCTGTTAGGTGATCTTTTAATTGTTCTTCTTAAGTTGGCGCTGTTTGCTGCCTTCATGGTGGCTTGTTGGTTTTTAGTCGCTCGCGGCGGACAGCCATTGCCGTCTGTTGCAGTGCAGTCTAGTCCTTCAGAGCCCGCAAACGCCGCGCCTGAGCTCAGTGAAGATAGAATAGCTTTACTTCAGGAGATAGCGGCGCGAACAAAAGTTAATGATACTTCTGCATCATCTGTTGACAGTGGTGTCGAGGAAGCTGACACAACGGTTGCCACTGAGCCAGTAGATGATCCGGTGACGGGGTCAGGAAAAGAACCAGTGAACGATCTGCTGGCGCTGAATGATGCCCGCACAACCATCAATGACGACGACGGCAGTGACTCGATCATCAATGCACAAGATGACAGCATTGATGGTCAAACTCGATCACTGGCACTCATCAGTTCCGCCGGCGCTTCGATCACCGGATCGGTTGCAAACTCCGACTCTATCATAGCCGCCGAGCCGATTGAGTTGCCACGCGTCAAGCCGGACCAGATCAGCGAAGAGGGCGGATCTGATGATTTTTGGGTCAGCTCACAGCCAGCGACCGCTTACACTTTGCAGCTGGCGCTGACCGTGAACCGACCGTTCCTGGTTTCATTCACACGCGGATTGCCGGATGGCCTGACCAGTGAGATCTTTCCCACCAGACGTACGTCAACAGGTGAAATTCAATACAGCCTGGTGGCCGGTAGTTTTTCGAGCAGAGCGCGTGCCCAGGAAGCGCTTGAATCACTGCCTGAAGATGTGCGCAGGTTCGGGGCGCATTTACGATTGTTCAGCGATGTGCATCAAAGCCTGCTCGATACAGGCGCGGCCCAATAGATTCAAACAGCAATTTGGGCAGAGCGGATAGCGAACTACCGCAGTCTGGTGCGGCTACAATATCTTATGTTAAATGTGATCGCTTTCAAATGAGAGCGATCCCCATGCAATGGCTTTTTGTAGTGTTGGTTTGGTTGGCCTGCACACCGACAGCGCAGGCAGATTGTGTTGTGGTGCTCCATGGTCTGGCGCGAACCTCAGGAGCGATGAAGCCCGTTGCCAGAGCACTGGATGCTGCCGGGCACCAGGTTGTGAATGTCGACTATCCGTCCAGAGACAAACCTGTTGAGCAACTCGCGCCGCTGGCAGTGAAAGAGCTTGGCTACGATCGGTGCGAGCCGACAAATCGTATTCACTTTGTCACTCATTCAATGGGAGGCATATTAGTAAGGTATTACCTGCAGAATAATCCGTTGCCAGCACTGGGAAGAGTAGTGATGCTGGCGCCGCCCAATCAAGGTAGTCAGGTGGTAGATCGATTGTCGGGAGTGCCGGGTTTCAAGTTAATGAACGGGCCTGCCGGTTTGCAGTTGGGTACTGATGTAGACAGTATTCCGGCCCGGTTGCTGCCAGTGGATTTTGAGCTGGGTGTGATCGCCGGCAACAAATCGGTCAACCTGATTTTATCCCGTTTTCTTCCGAACCCGGATGACGGCAAAGTCTCTGTTGAGAATACTAAAGTAGAGGGTATGGATGACTTTATCGAGCTGCCTGTGACTCACACATTTATGATGCGTTCACGGGTGGTGATAAAGCAGGTTCTACATTTTATTGAAAACGGTCAGTTTCTACAGTAACTGTTAGGCAGTGGTTTCATGATGATATGGCCAGCTGGATGGGTGGCCATACGGTGAGTCACCATGCCGCAGCGGCATGGGTATTCAATTGAGCCTATGGACAGGCGGCGCTATTGTTAAGAGGCCACCTGGTTTAGGAACTCGCGTCGCGTAGGGCGCTCTTTTTGTTTTGGAAACTGCTTGATAAGAGCCTTTGCCTGCTGAACCCATTGCTCACGCTTAATCCGACCAGGGAAGTCGAGCTTTTCATCGATTACCTTGATGTCAGATGCTTTCAGTATCGCGAGCTGCTCCCAGGACCTGATACCCCGGCGATTCAAGGCCTGTTCGATAACCGGTCCGATGCCATTGATCACTTTCAAGTCATCGCGATGTAATGATCCCGGAGTACCGAAGCGGGTTTTACCCTTTTGCCATGCATGTTTCTTTGGCTTGGCTTTGGCTGTCTTTTTAGGCTTTTTAGCAGCTTTTGGGGTTGTTGAACTCTTGGTCTTTGCTGGTTTTTTCGGGTTTGGCTTTACGTCAAGTGGTTGATGACCGTTGCGCATGATCATCTTGGCTTGTTTTACCCACTCATCGCGTTGTATGCGACCAGAGAAGTCTGTTAGTGCCTCGTCAACCTTTTTGACATCAGCAGCTTTTAATGCGGCTAACTGTTCCCAGCTTTTAATGCCCAGACGGTTCAGTACTTTTTCTATCTTTGGACCGATACCACTGATCTTGCTTAAGTCGTCTTTATGATCGCAGCCAGGTGTACCGAGTTTGGTTTCACCTTTTTGCCAGGCATTCTTTTTCTTGTTCTTGAGTGCCTTGTTTTTTGTCGCCTTGTTTTTTAGCTTTTTGTTGAGTGCAGCGATTTGATCGTCTCTGTTCTCAATCTCGCTCTTGAGTCTTGCCACCTGACCCACACTGATAGAGGTAACCGGTGCCTTACTGTCTTCGCTACTGTGTTTCAGGCGTGATTCCAGGCTTTCCGAACGTGATTTCTCACGATTGAGCTGTGCTGTGACTTCTGCAAACTTGGTTTGCAGATCTCGCAATTCAAGACGAGATTCTGGTTTCGCACTGAACTTTTGTGACTGTGTCTGCGCCGCTTTTAGTTGTTCGTTTAAGCGTTCAATGTTGGCTTTGGCCCGACTTAGCTCAGTAGCACCAGCGTTGGCCTGTTGTAATTGTTGTTGGAGTACCTGCACCTTACTCCTGGTTGCATCGGCGTCAGAGCTGTTTCTTCTGGCATTGACCAGTTCGGCTTCAAGTTGGCTGACGGTGGTGCGCAGGTTGCCGTTTGCCGCTTCGCGGTTGGCGACAGTCGCATTGGCTCGTGCCAGTTCAGCTGTGAGTCGGCTGCCTTTTTGTACTTCCTCAGTAAGCTCTTGTATTTTTTGCTTGTCCTGTTCATTCGCAGCGGCTACATCTCTGGCGCTTTTTAGCTCGGCTTCCAGTCGGATAACTTTGTTGCGCAGGTCTCCGGTGAGTTCTTCGCCTGAAGACAACGCGCTTTTGGATTTAGCTAACTCGCTTGCTGTGATGTCTGCCTGCTGAAGCAGTGATTCCTGTTCGGCAAGCTTGCGTTTTAAATCGGCATTGTCTGAGGCACTGGTGCTGACTTCAGTGTTTGCTGTGGCAAGATCCGACTCCAGCCGTTCCAGTTTTATCCTGAGTTTGTTGTTGTTCTCTCTGGCACTGACCACTGCAGATTTAGTCTTTGACAATTCGTCTGCGGTTTGTTGAGCAGTTTCTAACTGCGTAGCCTGCTCGGCGAGCAGGTCTTTATTTCGAGCGTTATCAGCAGCGTCTGCGCTGGCCTTTGATTGAATGGTTTCAAGTTCACTTTGAGTCTGTTGAAGTCTCACTTCCAACTCGTCCACCTTAGCCTGAGTGGTGTCAGATTCAAGCAGCTGAGCTTCAAGCTGCTGGACCTTGTCAATAGCGGAGTCGCGCTCTTCGGTGGCTGATTCCGCCTGTTTCAGTTTTTGCTGCAGATCATCGTTCTGTTGAGTGAGTTGAGTATCACGTAGTTCGGCGGCGTGTACTTTTTCCTCAGCCTCGCGGGTGGAGGTTTCAGCGGCTTTGAGTTTGTTCTGCAGATCAGTGATCAGTTGTGTGTCCTCTGCCTTATCATCCGTATTCATCTGTAGCGGCAGAGTGCTCGCCGTTTGCGTTGCGAAGTCCAGAGCATCAATACCGTTTTGATCTTTGGACTCAAGCTCTTCTGACAACTTATCAGCGGTTTTCTCCAGTGCTGATATTTCGATTTTCTGTGTTTCAATCTTTTGTTCAAGCGAAGTGACACTGGCCGCCATCGTATCGCGTTCAGTTTTAACTTCTTCATGCTGTGCAGTTAAAAGTTGTATGTCGCTCTCGCCGCTCTGTGAGTCCCATTCCTGACTAGAAATGATGGTTCTGCGCCAGCGCCACAGCAGCCATCCGGCGCAAAGGCCGAATAGAAATGTAAGGCATAGCGGTAGTGTAATTTCCAGAAGTGCCCAGATCATTGTGTCACCTTTAACGAGATTAGTGCGTTCATAAATGGTTATTGTATAAGACTTTAGTAGGCCCAGAATTCCACACGGCGATTTTGAGCTCTACCGTCTTCTGTATCATTGGTAGTAATCGGATGGCTCTCACCATAGCCGATAGAGCGCATGCGTATGGCTTCTACACCCTTGCTGGATAAATAGCGTGCCACAGCCGCTGCACGCTTCTCTGATAGTTCAAGGTTGTAAGCGGTTGATGAGTCCGAGTCTGTGTGTCCGGCGATCTCAACTTCAGTAGCCGGGTAAAGATTCAACGCGTTAGCGACCTTATCAAGTGTTGGATAAGCGCTTTCTTTTAATACATCTGATGCACTATTGAAAACGACGTTCTCTCTGATCTCGAATTGTAAATCTACTAATGCGATTTGCAGGTTGTCTACCTGGTTGCCGGTGCCTGTAGTATCCTGAATGTCAAACAGTGGTTCACTGGTTGGCGTTTCCGTGAATACTATCTCAGGTGTTTCAATAGGTACCTCAGGTACAAATTCAGTAAAAATTATTTCTTCTTGTCCTGGTCTCACCAGTACTTCAACCGAGTTAGCGTCACCGGGGATAATTGCTTGTACCAATCTTTGGTCGGCAGTGCTCGTGGTGTAGATGTCCCCGGATAGAATTTCATTGTCCAGATTGATCTGTGCGCCTTTAATATGGCCACGCATATTCGATAATATGGATGCCAGATCATTAATATATTTGTCTGCATCAGCGATTGATGCGGGTTGCTCCGCGGCTCTAAGGTTGTTGATTATCTGATCTTCTCGGTAAGACAGCTTAGTGGCGGAGAGCAACGTTTCGGCGTGGCTCAAAGTGGGTACTGTACCTTGCAGGGCAATGCCTCCGTCGTTCGTAGTAACCTGTACACTAATGTCTGACGTAGCGCTTTGTGGCGATGCTCTCAGCTCTGTTTGTGTGTCGAGTATCTGTATTTTTTCGCTCTGTATGGTATCGCTGGTGATAGCGGTGACCGAAGCATTTCTGAACGCTTGACCATCGGGACCTTTGTAGCTTGCAAGTACTTCCCTTATCTCTGTTGCATTGCTGCCTTTCGGCAAGATGCCGCTGACTTCAATGTCTCTGTATCTGGTTTCGAACTTGAGTCCCGTCGGGTCGATGCCCGCGCTACCCAGGATTTGTGGTGCTTTTGCCTGCAACTGGCTTTGTATGTGTTGCGTACCCCAATAGGTGCATGCGCCCAGGGTGAACACGGACAACGGTGTGAACCACCAGCCCCACTTTTTCCACCGTGGCGTGGGTAGTTTTCCCGTACGACCTCTTTGAAGCATCGCGGGTCGTTGAAATTTTGTTGAATTGGTCATAGAGATGAGACCGTAAAGCCTGACTGCCGGGTGAATCGCCTGCAAAATGCATCACAAACGTGTGTCAAAAGTCACCTATGAGTGCAATTAGTTAGCCGACCCTCGCACATAGAGTGTAGACGAGTGTTACCAGAAGTTATTAAAGTCGCTATTGCCAGAACTTCAATTCGGTAGCCTGCCGGTTTAGTGGCTGGCCGAGATTGATAGTTTTAGCTATCGCTGGTGGTGAGGAAAGGCAAGGAGAGGGTGTGCTTTGGCCTTGCTGCACAAGGCATGGTTCAATAGTAGTGCGAAATAAGACGTTAGCGCTTGATGCATTTGCAGCTGCCAGGCCTTGAGAATCGCCGTCCACCCTTTGGCTGTGTGTAACGGTAGTCTTCACCCAGGACCGCGCATTTATCGTGGCACTCTGCTTCCTTATTTTCTACAAGGATACTTGAGCCCAGAATGACCAGTGCAAACACAATCACCCAGAAAAGAATCAACTTCGCCATAATATTGTCGTGTGCTGTAGTCAATGATGCTTGAATGTTGACGCATCTTTGTTGAACTGGAGGTAAGCATTCGCCTGGTCGATACAAGATCGCAGTAGCGGTGCTTTATTTAAGCGCAGTTATCTCTACGGCCGAATGCTCATGAATAGTCTGGGCTAATGCTTTGATTTCAAGCCGTCAATCGCTTTGCCGATCCCGTCTACGGTCAGTCCGTACATTCGTTGCTCCATAATTTCATGTGTCATCTTCACTGAAGGTACTCTTGACCAATAAGCTTCCGGTTCCGGGTTAAGCCATGCAACATGCGAGAATTTATCCAGAATCCGCTTTATCCAGACCGCACCTGACTCTTCATTCCAGTGCTCGACACTGCCACCTGCAGCGGCTATCTCATAAGGGCTCATGGTAGCGTCACCGATAAAGATAATACGGTAATCAGCTGAATAGGTTCGAATGAACTCGTAGGTTGAAAGTGTTTCGTTATGGCGCCGCCGGTTGTCTTTCCAGAGTTTTTCGTAAATGAAATTATGAAAGTAAAAATACTCAAGGTGCTTAAATTCAGATTTGGCGGCGGAGAATAACTCTTCACTTACCTTGACGTGGTAGTCCATTGAGCCACCGACATCAAAGAGCAGCAAGAGCTTTATAGCGTTGCGTCGCTCAGCTACCATTTTTATATCCAGCAACCCTGCATTGCGTGCTGTCGCGTCTATAGTGCTGTTGATGTCAAACTGATCTTTAGCACCTTCGCGGGCAAACCTGCGGAGTTTTCGTAACGCCATTTTAAAGTTGCGGGTACCGAGCTCTCGATCACCGTCGAGGTTCTTGTATTCGCGTTTATCCCACACTTTAAGTGCGCTGCCATGGCGTCCACTTTTTTGCCCGATACGTACGCCTGCAGGGTTATAGCCGTAAGCGCCAAAAGGTGATGTGCCACCAGTGCCGATCCACTTACTGCCGCCCTGATGACGTTTCTCCTGCTCTTCAAGACGTTTGCGCAAGGTGTCCATGATCTCTTCCCATCCCCCGAGCTCGTCGACTTGTTTTTTCTCAGCGTCACTGAAAAGTCTCTCGGCTTCCAGACGTAACCACTCCTCTGGAATATCACCGATGACTTCATCGAACAGGGATTGCAAGCCGTGGACGTAGTCACCAAAGACTTTGTCAAAGCGATCAAAGTGGCGTTCGTCTTTCACCAGGCACATTCTGGAAAAGTGG
>CAZQKJ010000126.1:0-9328 GCA_964593315.1 uncultured Granulosicoccaceae bacterium | reverse complement strand
CACGCACATAAGTGATCCTCGCTACGTCCCTGTTTCAGGATGGGCACTAGCTAACACGCCGAGTACTATACAGAGTATTGCCGTTTACAATCGTCAGAGATGTGCGGCCCTGAAAGTCCCATCCCTGATAAGGATTGTTTTTACCGCTGCTGAGCATGTTCTCATGTGAAAACTCCCAGTCGACTTCGGTATCTATCAAGCATAGATCAGCAGGTTTGCCCACTTCCAGTTTGCCTTGCGCCAAACCGAAGCATTTCGCAGGCCCGGATGTGACGCGCTGCAGTAGTGTGGGCAGTGGTATATCTGTTTCATTAGCGAGCTTAAAAAGCAGACCACTGAAGCTATCCAGTGATGATAGTCCCGGCTCACTCTCTGAAAACGGCGTCAGCTTGGCGTCCAGTTCATGGGGTGCATGGTTGGAACAGATTGCATCCAGTACGCCGCTGTTAATTCCTTCACGCAGAGCTTCTCTGTCAGTGTGTGATCGAAACGGCGGTGAGGTATGGCACAGGCTATTGAAATCACTGGTATCCATTTCACTGAGAAACAAGTGATCAATACCCACATCAGCAGTCACATCTATGCCGTCTTTTTTTGCCTGACTCACAAGGTTGACGCCACGCTGTGACGATATTCTGGAAAAGTGAACTCTGGCCCCTGTCTGGTAACTCAGTTCAATAAGCTGTGAGAGTGCAACGGTTTCTGCGGCCAGTGGAATGCCAGGCAGACCCAGTCTTATAGATACCGATCCTTCGTGCGCCACGCCGCCAGAGAGCCATGGGTCTTGTGGTGCGATGATCAGGTTCAGGTTAAAACCGGCGCTGTATTCCATAACCCGTCGCAGAACCTGATTGTCACTGATAGGCTTGTCACCGTTACTGAATGCGATACAGCCTGAGTCTGAAAGTATTTGCATTTCACTTAACTGTTCACCGTTGAGGCCGGCGGTCAGTGCACCTATCGGCAGTACCTTAACACCAATTGCTGAGGCTGCTCGGCGTTTGATTAATTCAACCGTGCCCGGTTCATCGATTATCGGGTCGGTATCCGGTGCGCAGAACAGCGTGGTAACGCCACTTCGCGCCGCGGCCAGCGATTCACTGGCAATGGTTGCGGCTTTCTCAAAGCCCGGCTCTCTAAGCCTTGCGTAACAATCGATAAGCCCTGGCAGTAGCAGGTTATTTTCCGCATTGATTATGTGTTCTGAGCTAACTTGATCATCGGCTACACCCACATGAGTAATTATGCCATCGGTGTACTGTATGCAGCCTTGTTGTATTTCTTTTTGCGTGGCATCGTAGTAGCGGCAATTGACAATAGAGGTGCTGGTCATTGTTGTGCCACTTTTTGTGCGAGTGATTTTTCTACATTGCCCATAGTAATTGACATGATTGCCATTCTGACCGCAATACCACCGGTTACCTGTTCAAGAATGATAGATTGGGGGCCGTCTGCCACACTTGCTTCTATTTCTACACCACGATTGGTTGGCCCCGGGTGCATCACTATGGCATCAGGCTTGGCTAGTTTCATTCGGCGTTCGGTAATACCAAAACTTCTGTAATATTCGTCTTCAGTGGATAACAGGGCTGAACGCATGCGCTCTTTTTGCAAGCGTAAACCAATGACTACATCAGCGCCCGCCAATGCACCATCGAGGTCGTGCCGAACTTGTACACCAAGATCTCTTACCTGTTCAGGAAGCAAAGTTTTGGGGCCTACGGCTGTTATGTTGCCAGTGCCGAGAATATTTAACGCATGGATTTGCGAGCGTGCTACCCGCGAGTGGAGTATGTCGCCCACAATGACCACTTTGAGCTGTGAGAAGTCACCCTTGTCGCGACCCTTGTAGCGGCGTATAGCGAACATATCAAGCATTGCCTGAGTCGGGTGTGAGTGTTGGCCATCACCTGCGTTGATCACACTGATATGCGGTTCTACGTGGCTCGCGATAAAGTGTGCAGCGCCTGATGAGGCATGTCTCACGACAAACATATCGCATTGCATAGCCTGAAGATTGCGTAGTGTATCGAGCAGGGTTTCGCCTTTGGTAACAGCAGATACGTCGACGTTAATATTCAGCACGTCGGCAGATAAACGCTTTGCTGCAAGCTCAAAAGTGGTTCTGGTGCGCGTGCTGTTTTCAAAAAACAGATTAGCGACAGTTTTACCACGCAACAGCGGCACCTTTTTAGCCGCTTTATCGTTAACGCCAACGAAGCCTTCTGCGGTATCGAGTATCTCAGTTAACTGTTCGCGTGATAGGCCTTCAATACTCAAGAAGTGTTTGAGCTCACGGTTTTCAGTTAACTGAATATCCCGGTTAGGGCGTGTCATGATATCCGGCTTCGCGATTGGGCTGTTCATCCCTGAAAAATCTCCAGGCTCATATCATCACGTAGTTTTATTTGATGGTTTTCGGGTAGATCCATGCTGCGGCCAATCACATTTGCGCTGATAGGTAATTCCCGGCCGCTACGTTCAACCAGTGTGGCAAGAATAATTCTCTCAGGTCTGCCGTAGTCAAAAATTTCATTCATGGCGGCTCTGATTGTCCTGCCGCTGTAGAGCACATCGTCAACCAGAATAATAATCTCGCCCTCTACCGAGAACGGAATTCTCGATGCTCCCACTTGTGGGTGAAGACCGATACGACTGAAATCGTCTCGATAAAAAGAGATGTTCAGCTCACCTGCCTCGTCAGTCAGGTTCAAAGCCTGATGCAACTGCTGTGCAACCAGTACACCACCGGTCTTAATGCCCAGCATTTTGGCACTGGTGTGATCATCCAGCAGAGTCTTCATAGAGTCAGCCATCTGGCCGATCATTGCTTCTACTTCTGGTGGGTTAATTTTTTCAAGTTGGGTCATTCAGCATCTCAAATCTGCTTTACACATGGGCATCTCTGATAGTCAGTCGTCTTGTGAATAGTTCAGGCGTAACCACTGTTCCAGTATCAGTGCGGCCGCTATTGTATCGGAGTCTTCGTGTTTTGCACGGCGACGATTATGATGGCGTCTGTTTTCGGCAATAATTCGCGATGCTTCGTTAGAGCTGAATCGTTCATCGCACATATGTACCGGTAGCTGGTAGCGTCGACGCAGGTGTTTTGCAAACGACCTGGCCAATCCGGTTACGCGTTGCGCACTGCCATCATCTGTTAATGGCAATCCCACTATCAATGCTGCCGGTTGCCATTCCCTGATAACCTTTTCGATCTCGTCCCACTCTGGTCTGCCATTGATATTGCGTACCACACACAGAGGGTTGGCACTGAGTGTTCTCGATTGACCCGTTGCTACACCGATTCGGCGTTCACCGAAATCAAAGCCAAGAAAGCAGGAGAGTTCAGTTGTAATTGAGTGGCTTGATTCAGACATAAGTGACTGAATCAGGCATGTCCTGCCTCGGAGGAGATGAGGTCGAACTGTATGCCGAGCGTACTCGCGGCAAGGTTGAACTTTTCGTTGATATTACCGGTGAAGAGGATGTCGTGATTGGCTTCACAGGTGAGCCAGCTGTTACTGGCCATTTCCTCTTCAAGTTGTCCGGCATCCCAACCTGCATAACCTAATAGCAGCAGATAGTCACTTGGACCATCACCGCGGCCGATATCAAACAATATATCGGTTGAGCCTGCCAGTGTTACTCCCTGGCCTTCGCTGACAGAGTCAATGTCTGTGTAGGTTTCATCACTGGGATACAAAACAAAACCGCGTTCTTTATCTACCGGGCCGCCTTCATAAACACAGGCGCTGCGATCGACCGGATTGACGCAGTTGATCTCGAGTTGATCGTAAACTTCACCTGCGAGCAGAGCTGCCGGGCGGTTGATAACAAAACCAAAGGCGCCGTTTTCATTGTGCTCAAATAAATAAGTGATGGTTTTGTCGAACCAGGAATTGCTCAAGCCCGGCATAGACAGCAAAAAATGATTGGTCAGATCCATTTTCTAGGTTAACCGGCGGGCGGCCGAAGCGGCACAGGCCATGGCTAAGAAAATACTAAGGTTGTCTGTCATATGAGAGCGTTACACTGTAAGTTCGTCTGACTGGAATTCAGTTTAGCACTATCGCAGTCCCAATTGTCCTGCAGCGGTTGAGTTATGTGAAGTTGAATTCTGTAAATCAGCATTCAAAGGCGCTTCTCGATTGCATCCATAAACTGCGACCCGATATCGAGATTACATTGCTCATCGAGTTCACGGGCGCAGGTGGGGCTGGTCACGTTTATTTCGGTGACCCAGTCTCCGATCACATCAATACCGGCAAACAAGACGCCTTTTTTTACCAACTCAGGACCAATGGTTTCGGCTATTTCCCGGTCACGATCGGACAGAGGCACCGCCACGCCTGTGCCGCCAGCTGCCAGGTTGCCGCGTGTTTCACCGGCCGCCGGCATACGTGCGAGTGCATGTGATACGGGCACACCGTCGACCACCAATATGCGCTTATCGCCGTCGGTTATTTCCGGAATATAGCGTTGTGCCATTATCTGTCGTTCACCAAAACGGGTCATGGTTTCAAGCACAACACTGACATTGGGGTCATCTGAACGCAGGCGAAATATTGATGAGCCCCCCATGCCATCCAGCGGTTTAACGATGATATCGCCATGCTCTTTATGAAATTCTCGCAGCTTGCCCTCGAGGCTTGTGATCAGTGTTGGCGGACAGCAGTCCGGAAACCAGGCGGTGTACATTTTCTCGTTGATGTCACGCAGCGCTGACGGATCGTTTAGCACCAGCGTACCGGCATCGCTTGCGCGCTGTAGATAATAAGTGGCATAGACATAATCCATATTGAAAGGCGGATCCAGCCGCATCAGGATGCAATCCATTTGATCCAGAAAACAGTCTGCTGCAGGCTCCGCGTCATACCAGTGGTCCGGGTTGTCGAACACTTTCACTGTCTGCATACGAGCGGCGGGTCTGCCATCTCGCATAAAGAGGTCCTGGCGCCTGATGTAGTGAAGCGTCCAGCCACGTTTCTGCGCTGACAGCATCATCGCCAGACTGGTGTCTTTTTGTACTTTGATGTCTTCTATCGGGTCCATCAGGACAGCGATTTTCTTACTCATTGGGTCTCTTCAGCAGGTTTGAATGCCACGTATCTGGCAGTCACATTGTATCGGTTTCAATCAGTTTCTTACGTGTGTCTTGGTGTTTTTCTGTAACCGAGTTTAACTTATTGATAAATATATAAAATGTTACTAATGGCCGATGCGGCACTGTTGAAGCTGTGTAACGGTTGGGCTACAGTCCGCGCTAGGAGTGTGCGCCGTATTCTACGCGCAGGCTTCAAGGTCTGGTGGTGGTTGCGTCATTGTGCGTCTCACCAGTTCGGGCGTTGAGAAGTGTGAATCCAGGGTACCCAGTGAACAGTTCTATTTTCATTCCACAAAATGTTGGAACTCAGTGCTCTGCTTCGAAGAAAGCGCGTGCCGAGAATCGTGCCGCGGCAACAGAGTATTCGCTGTATGCCACAGGCTGTGGGTTCAATGGATAGCGAGACGGCGGTCAACAGCAAAACCTGGAGTGTTGCGTCGATTGTGGAATCGCGGTCTTCTCGTGCCTTGCTGTTTGAAAGCCACGGTGTCCGTTTTGCGGTGACAACAGAATCAGTCACCGAGGTGGTCGAGGCACCGCAGTTTGAACCGGTGGCCGGATCACCCGACTGGTACTGTGGAATTGCTATCTACAAACGCAAGCCTGCAGCTCTGATCGATGCAGCGCAATTTTTTACGGACAGCCGATTATCCCCGGATCAAAACACCGATCACACCCGGCACGCTATTGTGGTCAATCTGGCATCCAGCACCTATCTGTTGCTTGCGGATCGTATCTTGAATTTGTCTAGCCTTGATAGCTTGGCCACCAGTGCTGATCTCAGTCTTGCAGAGCATACTGCTATCAAAAGTGTCTACGAAGTTCAGAACCACCCGGTAGCATTGATTAACCTGCCTGAGCTGCTGAGGCAGACCAGACTATTGCGTGAGTGTGTATAAGATCATGCGATCAGCCCTCACGTTAATCTCGTTGTCAATCCTTGCACTTATTTTGAGCCTGGCGCTGTTGTTGGTGCTGGCTGGTCAGCAAAATAGTAGCGGGCAGCTGCGTCAGGCTGCATCAGAATATTCGATCACACTGGATCAGCTCGGGGTATTGGTTGCCTCCGATGGCAGCCAGTGGGCACAGGGGGACCGGCTTGCATCGTTGGTAGCCCTTGCCGACGTACAATCTCAGTCTCTGGGCGCATCGAATAGTTTCACCAGATGGTTTCCGGCACCGCGGCTCGGTGCGGCAAAGCAGGAGACTGACGCAAAGTGGGCAACCTTGCGTGAACAGTTAATGTCTTTAAACAAGGCCTCTAACCTCGCCAATACCGAGCCCGGTGATAAGCCCGAAAACAGCACTCCGGAGATACAAACCCCCGATGATTCACAAGAGCCAGTTGCTACAACTGAAGTGGTAAGTGTTGAAGTAGTTGGCGACATTCAATCTCTCTCAGAGAGCTTTGAAGAGATTAAATTGCGAGTCCTGGAAGGCACGCGCGGCATAGAAATACGCGAGCTGGTAAATCAATCCTCTGAATTGTGGGGCAGCACTTCTGGCTTGCCGCGTACCAGTCAAGGTCTGATTGAGGCGATTGCACAACAGAAGAGTAACGCGCTGGAACTGCTGCAGTTGTCAGGTGTTAATGCACAGGCACCCTTGTTCGGGTACAGCACCAAAAATTTAATTCTCGATTATACCGGTGCGGTAGCAGCACTTGATGTGGTCACCACTACTAACAGGATTCCTATACCTGACCCTGTAGTGGATACAGTTGATGATCTTAAAAGCGAAACTGATACACCCGTGAAGGTTCAAGATGAACTACCGGAGCTTTCGTTGGTAACCCAGACCCTTGGGCAGCTTATGCGCAGCCTGGATGGTTTCATTTCGGCAGTAGAAGAGTACACCCTAAAAGCTAATCGCACTGTATGGATCGCAGTCGCGGGATTTTTTACATCATTGTTACTCGCGGCCATTGCTGCGTGGCGAGTACTAAAAAACTCACGATTATCGGCTGCGAAACCGCCCTCAGTCTCACTGCAGCCTGATTCGCTGCAAAGCGGGCCGTCTTATAGCAAACCGTTGCAAATCGAACCTGGTCAGTATGCTCCGCCACAGTCTGGCGAGACCGAACACTCCAGGAAAGAACAGCAGACGCTGTTGAGTGACATCAATGCAGTGTCTGAAGGTGATCTGCGATACCCGGTGCGAGCACCGTCCCACAAGCATAGTGCTGCGGTGGCAGATTCAGTAAACCGCACCAGCACTGTGATGAGCAATCTGGTGGGCATGACGCGAGGAGTCGCAGAAAAAATAGCCGATATGGTTGCACGTCACGACACTCTTAGTCGCCGTATTGGAGAGAAAGATATTAATCGGCAGTCACAAACTGCTGAGCTCTCGGAGGGTGTCAGTAGGCGTTCCGGCATGCTGGGTGAACAACAAAAGCTCTTGGTCAGTGCGGCCAGTATGACAGCTGAACTGGATGCCTGCGAAGCATCGGCACAGGCAGCGGTTAACAGCGCTTCTGCATCGCTTGCAACGGTTTCAGCGCAGGTAGATGTCAGTGTAGAGAAGCTACAGCGTCTGCTCGGTAGTACCGGCAAACTGAATGATATCGGCAGAAAGCTTAGAAAGCTCGCGGAGCAAACTCAATTGCAGGCTTTGAATGCCTCGCTAAAAATGACGGAAACCGAAGGCGCAATACCTGAAAGCACACAACACGGCTCGGAAGATCTCGATCGAGTGCATCAACTGGCAGGCAGCCTGACAGAGGTTTCAGTGAATGCTGAAGCGATGGTTGGCGTTCTGCAAAAAGAGATTGCAGACGCGGTGCACTCGCTTAAGGAGGGGCGTTCAGGTTTTGATAATAGCGCAAGGCAATCACAAACAGCGTCTCACGGTGCTCGTGATATATCCACTGCCACAGACGCTATCAAAAAGACTATTCAACAAGCGCTCGACAATATTGAAGAACAAAAAAGAGAGCTTTCAATCAGCGCAGAACAAATAGTAGCGCTTGATAAAACGGGTAACGAATACAGTTATCTGACCATGACGCTTAGCCAGGATATAGCCGAGTTGCAAGCCATGGCTCGCAAGCTTGATGACTCAGTTGCAGGCTTTAAGCTACGTGAGGATGCCGGGCTTGAGCAATAAGCTGTCCTCGCTGAATGAAAGTGGCAATGCTACCCGGGATTCCACCGTTCACATAGATTTGTTGTGTGAAAAAATCAATGAATCCATTGAGCACCTGCAGTCTTCGGGGTTTTCGTCGGATTTGTGTGAACAAATTGACTTACAACTCACCGCAGTTAAAGCATCACTTGCCAATCGTGAGCGTGGTCTGCTGTATGTTCGAGAATTAGCCGCGGCAAACCGGTATGTCGCGACCAGAAATGATCATCGTAATGTAGAGGTGTTGCGTTATAGCCTGCAACAGCTTCAACTGTATCTTAAAAACCTTAAAGTTACCTCTGGTACTGCCAGGTCAGATGAAATCAGCCCGTTGATACTGGCATTCAACGAGTTGTTCGCAATGAAAAAGCGTCCGCTTGTCACCGATTCATTGCTCTGCGTGCCCGATACTTGTCAGGTTGATATCCATGTGTTGCGGATGGTGGAAGAGGATAGCGTACGAGAAGGTCTGTACCTCGAGTTCAGTCAGTTGTTGCTGGGGATTTTTCGTGGTGATCAGCGCCTACAGAAACTGGAGCGACTGACCGTCTTCTTTAAGCGGTTGCAAGACCATGCCGATGGAAAGAAAGCCACCGGGTTCTGGCTTGCCTGTAGTGCGTTTTTACAATCTATTGAATACCCCGGCGGTGAGTTAAAACCTGCGGTATTTAGTGTTTTCAAACAAATAGAAAAAGTAGTCATGGATGTGCTGGGTCGTGAACCGATTCTGGGTATACAGGCGGAAGTTGACAGTCTGTTGTGTAACCTGCTTTGCTATATAAGTTGTGGGAGTTACAAAGCTGATCACCTGCAATCTATTGAAGATGAGTTTAGTTTTTTCAACCTGGTGGCAGTGCTCGATGATCCGTCGGATGCTCAATCATCCTTGTGGTTTAAACACAGTTTGAAAAA
Source organism: uncultured Granulosicoccaceae bacterium (assembly GCA_964593315.1). Lineage (GTDB taxonomy): Bacteria > Pseudomonadota > Gammaproteobacteria > Granulosicoccales > Granulosicoccaceae. Next base: position 183 of record CAZQKJ010000126.1, on the reverse strand, counting down.
TCACTGGCAACGATTGCAGAACGCATCGGCGCTACTGGATGAAAACGCTAAGTCGCAGTCGGAAGTCTATGAGCAGGATATACAGTCGCTTGGTGTATTGTTGTCGCTTGCCGGTGTGCATGGCGCGCATGACAATCTGCAGGAGGTGACAGGCTATCTGAATCAGACGCTCAATACAGCAAC
>CAZQKJ010000125.1:0-9361 GCA_964593315.1 uncultured Granulosicoccaceae bacterium | reverse complement strand
TTGCTTGCCTGACCGCATGCGACCAGACATCTTTGACGTGCGCGACACCCAAAGGCATTTTGACCCAAACAGGCATTTTATACGGTATATTTCGGTTATTGAAACTCACCCAAAAGACTGAGTATGCCGTTTGATGCAGAAGTTGCGATTGTTGGTGCCGGACCGGTTGGTACTCTGCTTGCCATACTGTTGGGCAAACGCGGTAAAAAAGTAACCCTGATCGAACGATGGCCATCCATCTATGACAGACCTCGAGCTGTCACCATGGATCACGAGGTCGCAAGAATTCTCGCCACCTTTGGCATCGACTGCAATACCGATCCGGCTATTCAATATCACGAAGAACTGTACTACTGGAAAAACGCAGATCGCAAAGATCTGCAAGTGGTCGATTGGAAAAGCATTTCATCATCTGGCTGGCGGGTGACATACTGGTTCAATCAACCAGAGCTTGAAACCAGACTGCTGGATATTGCAGCAACTATTCCCTCCATTACTTTATTGCGCAGCTGGGAGGCAATTTCATTAACAGAAAATGCTGAATCAGTCACCGTTGGTCTGCGAGAAACAGAAGAGATTTTCGGGTCGAATGGCAAACAACACCAGTTGACCGCACAGTATGTCGTGGGATGCGATGGCGCCAACAGTTTTGTACGCGAACAGCTGGACATTGAAGTGGTTGATAAAGGCTACTTTTTTGACTGGCTGATCCTGGACATGATTCCTCAAGAAGGTTACACAGTAACGCCAGCACAGTGGCAACTATGCGATCCGAAACGCCCGACCACTCTGGTACCTGGCGGGCCGGGTCGACGCCGTTGGGAGTTTATGGTGTTACCGGGTGAATCCTGTGAAGAAATAGCCAAACCTGAAAGCGCCTGGCGGTTACTTGAACCGTGGGGCCTACACCCGGATAACGCAGAGCTAGAGCGCAGTGCGGTTTATCGCTTTCAGGCGCGTTGGGCCAAACAATGGCGCATTGGTCGTTGCATGATCGCAGGCGATGCTGCACACCTGATGCCGCCATTTGCCGGAGAAGGTATGTGCGCAGGGTTTCGAGATGCCGTAGCACTCAGCTGGAGGCTAAACGGAATTCTTGAAGGCAAGTACAAAGACGCTGTACTGGATAGTTATGTTAGCGAGCGTATTCATCACGCAAAGCACTACATCGACTTCAGTCAGGAGCTCGGCAATATCATCTGCATCACTGATGAAGCTGAAGCATCTGCGCGTGATAAGAAACTGATGGCAGAGCTCACCGCTCGTAACCATGAACCGATTACCGGAGACCTGGTGCACTTGGGAACAGGTGCCTGGTGTGAAGCCACAGCCGCTGCAGGCGAGCTCTCAACACAAGGCGTAGTTTCAGTAGATGGCAAGCGCGGGCTTTTTGATCAGGTCGTGGGTCAGGGCTGGATAGTGGTCGGTTTAGATGCAAACCCGGCTCTGGCACTGACAACAAAACAGCTTGAAATACTGCGATTTCTAGACGGACGAACTATCAGTGTGGGTTCCACCGGTAGCGATGCACTTGATCTAGACGGCACCTATGCTGAGTGGTTGTCGTCTATTGATGTTACGTATTTTATATTGCGCCCCGACTTTTACGTAGCGGCTACCGCAAAGTCTGCCGCCGAACTTACCCGTTGTTTTGACGAGTTAATTGGCTATTTGCATTTGAATAGTTAGTGCAACTGTAATTGCTCGACTAGTTTTAGCCGTAAGTGCCATACTCACTATTGTGGGTGTCTTTATTTTGGCTTTTCCTGGTTAGCATTAATACAGTCGCCCGCTCTATAAATATGAGAACCAAACCTTTCCAAAGTTGAGGGTTTATTGCCTGCTGGGCGTAATACGTGCACTATTGATCATGGGTGGTAACCCTACCCGCAGTGTTCCAAGTATCGCCCAAGCTGACAAAGCACCGGCCCTCACGGAAACAGGAAGGAAAGCTCATGACTTGTAATCATTCGTTCAGAACAAACAATCCACACAAGATATTGCGTTCGCTATTTGTTGAACAATGCAAAGTGAATCCTGCACCGAAAAAGCAAGATGACTTCATCACTCTGCGGTCAAGAGAACTGTTTACAGTAGCTGGCATTGGAATTTCAGACAGCGCCAAATACAACATCATCACCAAGCTGTGCCTCAGTGGACTCTTGAGTTTGCACACTGATCCAAATCACAAACAAGCAGTACGATACTCTCTGACCGCGCAAGGGATGCGTTGTCAGCAATGCTACAGGTACCAGGAAGGTATTGAACCGGCACCAGTAGACTTCAAATGTGGCCCGGCCACTACAGACAACTAACCCCTAACCGTCGCACCCGGTGTTCAGGTGCGACACATTCTCGTTGGAGATGATAATGGCAAATTTGAATCTTAGGTACTTTTACGATCACCATTGCAAAGGGTCTCCCCACAAGTCAACGCTTTGGACAAGCCGATGCTCCATTGAATCTGCAAATCCTGTTTACGAAATGTATTCATCGGTCTGCGACTTAACTTCGCGCACGCTTCTTTTTATCGCCTGCACACCCTTGCTTGGCATAAAGCGACTCCCAACACCGCTGGATGCTATACCAGTAGTAGGTTTTTATTATCATCAATGGCTTGATGATCTTGAGAACATACATTCGCCAAGTCACAAGGTTTGCTATTCCGCTGCACGTAGCGTGGATGCCTTAAGACTGGTAACTAATTACAACCCGCTGACCAGAGCTTATAGAAGCAGCAAATCTTGTGGTTGTGAGTGTCAATGCGAGCGCGACCGGAATTGTTCCAATACCACAACCTAAGATAAAAACCCTCAACCTAAGCTGACAGTTTAGCTTGAGGACTAAACACCTCTCTCAGTAAAAAATAAAGTCGACTCAACTTGAGTCGTCTTTTTTTGGAGAGCGTAAAATGGACGCCAGTACTCTCGAAATACTCACAGATGCGATTGTGTTGATCAAACTCATCTTCTGGATAGCTAGTTTTTTCACGCAACTTTCTACAACAAATACAGCTGGCCGGACATCAAATGTTCAAAACACACAGTCAACGTCGAATATTTTTTACTCAACTAGCTTTGACATAATGAAAGAAACGAAGCAACCATGACAGCCCTGGTCGTTAGGTCGGGGTCGTTCGACACCGAACGGAAAATTCCAAAAAAACTTCTACTGCGGACAGGCTTTGCAATAATGCATGTGGCATTTGCAAGACTTGACCCTATATTCTTTCCTAGCAGAATAAATGAAGTGCTAGGTTCAACTTCCAAACAAGGAATATCGGTGATGTTTACATCGTGGAGTAATTAACCCAGCTTACGGTAGATGCTAATTCCTTGTTCATTGAGCTTATGTGTCTGTGGTGACTCTAGCGCCCAGCAACATTGCCAAAAGTGCTTTATCTAGCTTTACTTTTTTACGCATTGAGTGCTCCTTAAGTTGCTAATGCCTGAGCCTACATATACTAGGCGTTATTTCACGTCCGTGAGTCAACAACCTCGCTACGCCCTAATTCTGGATAGCCTAGTGAAACCAATAGCGCATTGCGCTATTTAGCGGTTCTCCAATCGTCAACAGGTGGTGCAAGCTTTGCGCACGCAGGGATTATCTTCGACACGTAGTCGGAAGTGTCGCGTGGGTTGAGCTTGTCTCCTGCTTTTACTACGGCATCGATTCTGGCCTGCAAGTTGTTCACGTGGGAATCGATTGGATAACTCTCAACACCCGTTATATCGCGAACGTCTGCGGAGACTTCTCCGTCAGGTGAAAAATCTAAGCGGCTTTCATCCACTTGATTCAATAGCTCAAGCGCTCTGCTCAGATCAGCTAGTAGTGCGGTATTTTTCATAATTGTCTCCCTCTATCTTGATTTAGCACTGCAGTTTTATATTGTTAAGGTATTTTACCTGCACCCACGTAATTCTTAATGCTACTTGTAAGGATACTCAGTTGCTATAGGTGCTTTGATGAGCCCATCCGGAACGCCAAAAGCATCGACAAGATCTGGACAATGGTCCCGAGTCTTGAGGCATAACTCATCTACCATCTTTGAAATGTACACCGATTTACGGCCTTCGATGTAGCCATTTTCGAGGTACCAACCCTTGTGCTCCTCAATCATAGATAGCGCGTACAGTCTCTCAAGCATAAGAAGCGGTTGCCTAATGGATTTGTCAGCGGCCTTAACTCCCGCGATAAATTGTTCCAGAACAAGCTGCTCTATGTAGGCCTTTCCCATCTCGACCATCATGGGTTGGCACTCAATAACGGCATCGAAGGAATCCATACCCGCTTTAACACGTTTTCTCAGTCGTTGTGCAACCAGGCGCAACAGGAACGACTCGCGATATTTGAAAGCCGCGGTGTAGAAGCTACGACTGAGTAAATGCTTACGATCAACATTGCGCGTAACGATAGGGTTTAATTCACTGATGTTCGTGCTTGCGATATCGGAAACAAATTTCATGGTACTGACAAGCCCCATGCTGCCAAAGCTTTCTCTAAAGTGTGACAAACGTGTTTTGGCTACCAGTTGCAGGAGCACGGTGTTGTCACCTTCAAAAGTGGTGAAGATTTCAGAATCAGCTTTCATATCGGCGAAACGGTTTTCCCAAAGATAGCCGTTTCCACCGCATGCTTCGCGACACTCCTGCAGCGCTGTTGTGGTGAACCAGGTGCATAGGGATTTCATACCGGCCGCAACTGCTTCGACTTCCTGACCATCGTCTTCTGTTTTGTTGACGTAACGATCGAGGCTGTAGTTTTGACCAAAGTGAAATGCGTAGGCGCGCGCGAGTAGAGGCATCAGTCTGCGCTGGTGAGTGGTGTAGTCGAGAATGCTGACTTCGTGACCGCCACCCGGACCAAACTGAGTGCGTTTCTCTGCGTACTTGATTGCTATGGTCAATCCGAGTTTTGCAGCACTTAAGCCTGCGTAAGGCACGCCCACACGCCCGCCGACAAGCGTCCCGAGCATTGTGAAGAAGCGTTTGCTTTGACTGGTGATCGGGCTTGAATAATTGCCTTCGGCATCTACTGAACCGAACTTATCCAACAGGTTTTCCCTGGGCACTACAACATTGGTAAACCAGATCCGGCCATTATCAACACCATTCAGGCCAAGCTTGCGACCGTTGTCTTCAATGCGCACGCCATCCAGAGTGCCTTTGTCATCTCGAAGCGGTACCACAAATGCGTGCACGCCATGTGATTCACCTTTGGTCACCAGTTGCGCAAAAACAGTAGCCGCTTTAGCATGCACTGCAGCGTTGCCAATATATTCCTTACGCGCCAACTCGTTGGGTGTATGTAGTACAAAAGCATCTTTAGCGGGATCATACGTGGCAGTGGTTTCTATATCGCGTACGTTGCTGCCATGTCCGCCCTCGGTCATGGCAAAACTGCCAGGCAATGCCAGAGTGCCTATGTCTTTCAGGTATTTTCGATGATGTTTCTCTGTACCTAACCAATAAACGCTACCACCCCACAAGCCAAATTGCACTCCGAACTTAATGGTCAGGGATAAATCGTGGTAGCCCAACTCTTCAAAAACGGCTAGATACTTTTCTACATCATTAGTGCCGCCCGCAAATTCCGGAAAAGCCAGTGCACCCCACCCTTGTTGTGCTGCCAGTTCGCACCATTCGAAGATTAGTTCACGATAGTCGTCTTTGTTTTCGGGTATCCGATCCAAGGATAGTTTCGGGTCGAGAAAAAACTCTCGGACCTGTTTGCGAACATCGGCGTGTTTTCCATCGAGATACGCATTGAGGGCTTTAACATCTATGGTCTGCTGCGTTGACTTGTTGCTAAGGTCAGCTTGCTTGCCCAGCATTTCTGCTGTGGCTTCTTCACCCAAAATGCCGAGCTCTGTTTCAATTTCAATCAACGCATTTCGGGTCGGGCAATTTTTTGGCAGCGCGTCACCTTCAACCAATGAAACGCCTAGCTCGGCAAGCGAGCAGCGTTCATTCATGGGCAGGTCATTGCTATTTTCACGTATGTAGGACAACCAGCCTTGCAACTCACTCGCGGAGGGCGGGTTTGCAGGATCAAGCCACTGCTTGATTAACTTTCGTTGGTCAGGTTGCAGACACTTGCTTGAGCGCAGAACTTTTTCAATGCCTCGAATTTGCGCAGGCGAGATAACCTCGTCTGACCAGGCAACATATAACATCGGCAGAAAAGGTAGCACGCACGAATCAATATTAATTCCGCTGACTTCCACGTTCATGAAATTGTCCTTTTAATTGTCCATACCGTTTTTTATCGCTTTCAATGCAAAAAAGCCACTATTTTTTGCCAGCATCGAAAAACTACTACCTGACCTAACCCTCAGTAAGATTGCAAGTTGTGTCAAAGTTCACAGGTAAACATCCCACTGCACGCCAACAGTGCCCAGTGCAAACTGTTTAAGATCTGGCCGGTGTAAAGAGAGCATTGGCCGCGATCAGTATTGGGCTCTACCGTGTTATTAATAATCTTTTCAAGCTCGTCGGCACCACCTACATAGGTCCCGTCTACCCAAATTTGGGGCACAGTGATTGGCGTTTTCGGGCCCACTATCGGCTTCACACGACCTAACATTTCATATAAGGCACGCGGTTCTTTAACTACATCGTGGTACTTGAATGAGATATTTGCGTCTGCCAGGTAGCCTTTTGCTCTAACACAATGCGGGCAAGTTTCCTTACCAAACAAGTGAGTGCCGGTAGCGTCTGTACGCTCTACAATGTGCGGCGATAATAGTTTCCGTTAAAACACCTGTGTTAAGTGCGTGTCCCTGGCTAACCAGTTTGTCTTCAACCATAACGATCGGCGCATACCATCCACGGCCCAATAGAGGTTTCCACCAGTTTGAAAGCCAGTCCAGAGCTTCAAGTTCAACTGGTATTCCTGCTAGTTCATTATCAAAGGTATCCTGAATGACATCAACTGTGAGTGAACACTCTCCGCAGGGAATCGAAACCTTGAACGGACCCCAACTACCCGCCCAGCGGTAAAGGGTTACTTTTACAGGCTTGTTTGTATCTGTTATGTTTGACTCTAAGCAGGTAGATGGTTACAAGTACCGCTATATAATACGCGGTTTAAAGCAATTTTACATACTGCCGGTTGCAAATAAAAAGGCCACAATGCTTCCGCATTTTCCAGTGTCATAGCGGCTGGCAACTCTGGCAAAAAATTTTGGCGCACTTTTACACTTAACGACTTAAATTCAAAACCCAAGTGAGACACCTGCGACTTAGATTGGATCTATTTTTACCTACCACCTCAGATATAGGACCGGTTGCGGCGCTCTATGCAGCAGCATAGGGTATACTTGTGAAGTAATTATGTACTTGAATGTTTGAAGAATATTTTTACCAAAGTCGTAGTATCTGCGCTCGTGTTCTTAAGCCGGCAGTTCGGCAATAACTGATGTCTATTTTTTTAAAGAACTCGTGTCTTGCTGGTTGTAATTTAGGAACTATAAACACTCCATGGAACCAGTCGTACTGTTAATTGCCTTTCTAGCAGGCGCTGCGTTTCGCCGAATAGGATTTCCCCCTTTAATGGGGTATCTGTTAGCAGGCTTTGTGGCGAACGCACTGGGTCTTGGTGAGCAAGCTCAGCTGCAAACCGTGGCCGACGTCGGCATTATTCTTCTGCTGTTCACCATTGGCTTAAAGCTGCGCGTGGAAGAGTTGAAACCCGTATATGTCTGGGGTTCAGCCATACTGCACATGTTGGCGGTTGTACCGCTCACCGCTGCGGTCATATTTATGGTGGGTGCGTTATATGCTCCTTTGTCGTTCGACAACCCCTTCACCGCCTGGACTCTGGCGTTCGCGCTATCATTTTCCAGTACCGTTCTTGCCATCAAAATCTTTGAAGAACGCGGGGACGCCACCTCTATCTACGCCACTATCGCGGTGGGGGTGTTGGTGGTTCAGGATGTGTTTGCTGTTATTTGGCTAGTGATGTCGTCGGGCGAATATCCATCGCCCTGGGCTGCGCTGCTTCTACTGCTGCCCTTCACCGTACGATTTGCAACGATTGTGTTTAGAACCGTCGGCCATGGTGAATTGCTTTTGTTCGGAGGGGTGGTCGCAGCGCTTGTGGCTGCAGGCCTTTTCGAAGCATTGCATTTAAAAGGCGGCTTGGGTGCACTGGTGTTTGGAGCCTGGTTGGGTGCAGGTGACCGCACACGAGCCAAAGAGCTTTCCAGTCAGCTATTAGGATTAAAGAATCTTTTATTAATCGGTTTTTTCGTACAGATTGGATACTACGGCTTACCCGACACAAAGTTACTTGTGGTGGCGGCGGTGTTGTCGGTATTAATCGCGATACGCCCGTTAGTGTATTTCGGTGTGTTTACGTTGTTTAAGCTGCGTGCTCGAACAAGTTGGTTGTCTGCCTTATCGCTATCAAGCTACAGCGAGTTCGGTTTAATCATTGCGGCGGCCGCTGTTGCCGACGAGTTATTAAACCCCCAGTGGATTACCACTCTGGCGCTTGCGATGACCATGTCGTTTTTCATAGCATCCCCGATGAACAATCGCGCCCATCGTTGGTACAGAAAATATAAGCGACAACTCATTCAACACGAAAGTAAACAACGTTTGCCTGAAGAAATCATCGGCTCACTTGGCGAAGGTCGAGTGGCCGTATTGGGTATGGGGCGTATTGGCCGCGCCGCCTATCGGGCACTGGAATCCACTGACGTTGGCCCAACGGTGGGGATTGAGGAAAACTATGGGCGTTGTCTTAAATTGCAGGCTGAGAACTTCCACACGGTGCACGGGGATGCATCGGATACTGATTTCTGGGAACGCACAGGGCTTGCAAACGTTGATCACATTCTGGTTTGCTTAAGCAATCACAGGGAAAATGTAAGCGTCATACAGCTTGCACTAGAGCTGGGCTTTAGCGGCAAAATTTCAGTCATTTCACGTTTCCCTGATGAAAGTGATGCGATAAGAGAGCTTGGTTGCGAACCGTTTTATTTGTACGAAAATTTAGGTGAAGACTTTGCTCGGCATGCGCTAGCGGAAAGTTCTGTCACAAACGTTTCACAGCGACAGTCGTCAGATCAGGGTGAAAAATAATATACAGGAAGCATAAACGCTATATTTTGCACATTATCTATTTGATAAGAGCTTTCTCTAGAGGATGTACAACAAAGCGCCATACCATCCCGTAAAATATTGGACCGCCAATTAAAACTATATAGGATATCTTACCGGTTAGCCCACCATACATGGACACCCACTATAACTTCACTCCACACCATACATGGACACCCACTATAACCTTACTCTGCGAACAGAGTCTCAGTGTAATGTGAGTTTTGCCGTGACTATCCATCTCGAAGTTCGAG
>CAZQKJ010000124.1:0-9377 GCA_964593315.1 uncultured Granulosicoccaceae bacterium | reverse complement strand
GCATTCTCCAATCAAGGCCTGGATGGCGGATTTTATAAAGCTGATCTTAAATCAGTGCAGGCACAGGGCAGTGCGTTGGTGGTGTTTTACAGTGAACAGCTTGAAGACACGATGGCGAAAGTCAAATCTGCTAATGGCAAAATATTGCAGGAGATATTCGATTTTCCCGGTGGCAGGCGTTTTCACTTCGCAGATCCTTGCGGTAATGAATACGCTGTGTGGTCTGAGCCTGTTGCTTGAAAAAGCAGGTAGTATGGTATCGTCTGATTCCTTAAGAGCTTACGTTTGTTGAAAACTCGGATGCAGTCGGTGACGTGGTGTGTCTATATGTGGTTTGTCTATAAAAGTAATACAGCACCTAAGTGGTCAATTGCTTTCATAGTTCGATTTCAACACCGTTGATAGATCTTGCCTGATCGCTGAGCAAATATAGAAAACCCGGTACCATAGATTCGGGTGGATTAATTGAATTAGGATCCTCACCCGGGTAAGCGGAAGTACGCATACTCGTGCGCATAGGCCCCGGGTTGATAGCATTACAGGTAATCGGAAGTTGGTTGTCTGCGGTTCTGGCAGAATCAAGCTCATCGGCAATGATTTGCATTGATGCAGCTATTGAAGCTTTGCTGATGCCGTAAGCACCCCAATAGGCTTTGTTCTTCTGATCGGTAGTAAAGACGATACTGGCGTAATCGCTCTCACGCATAATTGGCAATAGCGCCCGTGTCAGCATGACCGGACCATGCAGGTTTACAGCGAACGTCTCGTGCCATGCTTTGCTTTCAATGTTGTCAATCGGGCTGATCTGCCCCAGAGTAGCAGCGCAGTGCACCAGCCCGTGAAGTTGTTTGAAAACATCGGTCACGGTAGTGGCCAACTGTTGATAATCTTCAGGGCTCGCCCCGCGCAGATCAAGCGGATAAAGACCTGGCTGCTTACCTACCTCGGCTTCGATGTCATCATGTAGCTGGTTTAACCGGTTTTCGTTGTTATCCAGAAGTATGAGATCTGCACCCAATCGAGCCAGGTTTTTGGCTAGCGCACTGCCAAGCCCGCCGGCAGCACCTGTGATCAGGATCGACTTGCCAGCCATTGAGTTTGCATCGGGTTGAAAGCTATTTATCAGTTCAGGCACTTGGGTGTTTCCTGGTCTTTCTATTGGCGCCGCGATCACTTTCTCGCGGCTAAATGGCAATGTTGTTCTACTGCGGTGTTTTTACTTTCGCGAATCGCGCAAGGGCTTCAACCCGCGTTGATTTTAGATCGACAATAGGGTTTGGATACGTTTCACCGAGTATTATAGCGGCTTGCTGAAGCTCTGTCGGACTCGCTGTCCATGGACTATGTATGTGCTTGTCCGGAAGACCAGCAATTTCGGGAACCCAGTGTCTGACATACAAGCCCTTTGGGTCAAAGCGCACGCCTTGCGTGACCGGGTTAAATACCCGGAAGTAGGGCGCGGCATCAGCGCCACTTCCGGTTACCCATTGCCAGCCCATGGTATTGCTGGCCAGATCTGCATCGACCAGTGTATCCCAAAACCAATGCGCCCCTTCGCGCCAGTGGTAACCCATATTCTTTATCAACAGCGAGCCCACCACCATTCTGACTCGATTGTGCATCCATCCGGTTTGCCATAGCTGGCGCATGCCTGCATCGATCAAAGGTATACCGGTATTGCCCTGTTGCCAGCGGTCGAGGCGCTTTGGATCAATTTTTTTCCACGGGAATTTCCGGAATCTTATATCCAGTGGTTGATCCACGGTATGCGGGAAGTGATACATCAGGTGGTAGGCGAATTCACGCCAGCCGATTTCTTTTTGAAAAGTCTCGACGTTTTCATCCGCTGTTAGTTTATTACTTTTAAGGCCGCGGTTAACTGCTGCATTGATCTGACGCGGGGTGATTTCACCGAAAGCCAGGTGCGGTGACAGGCGCGAAGTGCCGGACACCGAGGGTATATCGCGCGCATCTTTGTAGCTCATGATGGGTTGCTTCAAGAGTGCTTTAAGATTTTTATCAGCACCATGTTCACCGGGTGACCAGAGCGCCGGAAACTTCTCAGCCCACGGTAGTTTTGGCAACAGACCCAGTGATGTTAGCGTCTGCTCCTTTTTTAATTGGACAGAGGTACTTTTGATTGTTTTAACCGCGGGTGTTACGGGCAGGCTCTCGTGCCTGAGTGATGCGCGCCAGTAGGCGGTAAACACTCTGTACGGATGTTGATTCTCCCGTTTAACGGTCCATGGTTCGTGACAAAGATTGCCATGTGCTGAAAACACCTCAAGACCCTGCTCTATGTAGTGCGATTTTATTTTTTTATCCAGTTCAATTGAATCGGGTTCATAGCGTCTGTTCCATGCCAGGGCGCAGGCGTTAGATTCCCTGATCACGGATTGCAATGCCTTTGTGGTATCGCCTTTAACTATCCGCAGTGAGTTGCCAGCGGCAGCGAGGCTCTCAGACAACGATTCCAGAGAGTAGTGTAACCACCATTTAGATGCTCCACCCGGACACCATTCAGGCGTTGTATCGTCATAGATGAACAGACAGATTACCGGGCTGCCTCTTTTGGCGGCCCAGTGAAGGGCTGGGTTGTCCTTGAGCCGCAGGTCTCGTCTAAACCAGTAAACTGTCGGGCGTTTGTCAAGGCTCATAATCTGGAATGCAAGCGGTAAAACAGGCAATGTTACGCCATAACTCGGCAGTGTTCCCGTCAAATCGTGAGACAGAAATTTAATAAATAGCTGACTAAAATACTCAGTTTTTTTTATGGCGTCTTAGTCGTATATTGGAGGTCACCATTGGTGTGGTTGTGTGAAACCCTCGCGTAGCCGCTGATTCCCTTAGCCGCTTTCCCCGGAACGCCCATTTTGAGCAAGTTATTAGATCGATCCCCGTTAAGCCCGACCGCCGATCTGAAACGTGCCGGACTCAAGGTTACGCTCCCGCGACTGAAGATCCTCGAGATCCTTGAGAACACCGCTGATCACCACATGAGTGCGGAAGACGTCTATAAAGCGCTACTGGCCGAGGATACGGAAATCGGGCTGGCGACAGTCTACCGAGTGCTGACCCAGTTTGAAGCCGCAGGCCTCGTAACCAGACATCGATTCGATGGTGGCCAGGCTTTGTTTGAGCTCGACACAGGTGACAGCCATGATCACATTGTGTGTATCAAGACAGGTCAGGTTGCCGAGTTCAAAGATGAACGACTCGAAGAGCGTTTGCGAGAGATTGCAAGTGAGCTTGGCTATGAGTTAGAGGACCATAGCATTGTGTTGTATGGGGTATTGAATGAGTCTGAAAGCCGCGGGTAGACAGTGCGCTCAGAGATGTCAGGTGTTAGTACTCAGAATTCAGGTTGAGGTTTTTTTCGTAATCTTTATTCATACTTTCTTCAGAAATCCCGAATTTGTGTTTGAGCTTTAATTTCTGATTCAATATCGATTGCCTGAATATTCCATTGGTGGTAAATCTAACGGCGGAAGTGCTGGATTTTTCGGTCAGCCGTACTGGCTTTGATTGTTTTAGAAGCTTTTGGCTGAAGAGAGTATCTTCGAATATGTCTACGTTCGGGACTGGTTCAGGGTCATCGGGGTTCAGTAGATTCCTGGTTAAAAAAATACAATGATCGAGATAGACAATTCCCGATAGATCAAAGCGTACTTTATTAGAATAGAAAGACGTGAAGTTGAGTGCTGGGTGGTCTGACTGATAGAACTGATGCGTAAAGCCACCCCAATGTTTTCCAGTACCCCAATTCCTGGTAGACAGTTGCGTAATCGCCGCTTCTGATAAGAATGAGCGCGGGTGATTTAAAAGTATCAGGGGATTGTGTGTCTCGTTGATGCCAACGTTAATTCTTTCGGCGCGCGAGTTTGAGTTGGTTTTAATTACTTTTTGGCCTCGCTTGAGCAAGTCCTGGTAAGTACCATCGGTATTAGGGCCGATTACCCAAAGCAACTCACAGTTACTAAAATTTTGGTAGCTTTTAATTATCTTTTGATGAAACTTAAGTTTCATCTCTTCCTTCACCGGGATAATGACTGAAAGTTTGTTCAAGGCTTTTTTTTGGATTAAATCAAAATTGCCCCGGCTTAAAGTTGCCGGGGCAGTATTGCTGATCGCTGCAGTTTAAAGCTGAGCGTCACCAAAATTTGCGTTAAATGGCACGCACCAGACACTTAATCCATTGAAATCATCGAGGGTTAGATTATCTGGAATAGTCAGTGTAATGGTTTCATCGTTGTACGGTCTGCCGTTCAACATGGGGCCAATTTCCTGTCCATTTCGGTAGTCGCCATTAAGACCTGTGTAGAAGAACACAACCACACCGCCGCCATCGTAGTTAAAGTTGGTCACCTGCAGAGTTCTGTCATCGAGCACAGTCAGTGTACCGCTTATATCATGTGCGAAATCGCTGAACTCGGCACTTGTGCCAACCAGTGGGTGAGTCGATGAGTTGTTCGCACTTGGTGCTGGTTGATTTTCCGGAGGCACTGCCGCTGGTGGACGCTCGTCTATGCCTTCCTGGAACAGTGTTTCCTGCAAGTGATCAAGTGCCTCTATACCGTTGACCAGTGTTGTATTGACGGAACCACTGTTAGCGACCAGATTGACTACCTGATTGGCAAAATTTGGCGATGCAAAATCAACGCTGATACCGGTGGCACTGGCATTGGCCTGATCTGACAAGGTGATGCCGTTAACCGGGTTACCGTCGGTATCGAGTGTTTGCAGAAGCTGCGCTAAATTCATCACTCGAATGTCAGTGATATTGTCAGTGGAAAATACGGTCAGTGGAGTCATCAGAGCAGAGGCAGGCACAGTTGGCAGATTGATATCACCAATCGAGAACGTGATGTTTTCGCCGGATTGATAACTGAAAGATCCGTCAGTTCCGGTCTCACCGCTTTGTGTGGCTGTGGTGTACTGAAGGCCGATGACAGCTGAATCAACAAAGCGGCCAGTTTGCAGGTTGGCTGAAGCGTCAGTCGCACCGTTAGTGCCAGTATCTACCGGGTTATTGTCTGCAGGTGCTGTAACGCCAGAACCGTCGGATGATCCACCGGATGAACCGCCGCCGCAGGCTGAAAGCACAAGAGCCGCGAACAGAACGGGTAGTGAGATTGATAATTTCATTGGTATCGCCTTTAAATTAATACTTGTATTGATAATGGGTTAAAGAAAGCATCGTATTACTGGTCGTGCCTTCAATACTGTTTTGCTTGAGCAGTGTTGTTTAGTGGTTAGAAAGAGTAGCCAAGGTTTAAAGTTGCTATATCACTGTCTGCTACGTTTCTTCCTGATAATACTGATGAGTAGGTAAAGCCTGCACCAACGCCATTGGGAAATCCGTAGTTAATGCCTGCAATCAGCCAGTCAGAATCTCTATCGGTTTGAGAGAACTGTTCTACTCCGAAGCCCGGTCCGCCAATGTCTATATCGCTGTCAGTGCGTATAACCCCGTAAGCAAGCTGCAAATTCAAAGTTGGCAAAGGTGTTATGTACTGGCCACTTAGAAGAAATTTGATTCCGTCTGCAACGTTACTATCACGTTGTCGGTAGGTGAGGTCGCCAAAGACAGAAAATTCGGGTGTTAATGACTTGCCTACCAGCAAGCTCACGTCAGCTCCGGATGCACCGTCTCCAATGGCATCAATCAAATCTGTTTCATAGTCACCACCAAAAGTGTAGCCGAGTCGGCCAGAGATAGTGGGTAGTCCGTTATCGGCCTCGAATTCATTGATGAACTGGTAGCTAACACCAATGCTTGTGTCAGCAATGTCGCTCTGATCGAGTGGATTGGCGCCAAAGCTGGTTTCCGCATAACCAGTGCGTGCATCAAACGCCCAGATATCGTCATAGCCGTAGCTCGCGTTCAGCCAGATAAATGTGCCTTCGAGATCGCCTCCCAGATCGGTACTGGTATCACCGATAAAAAAGTCACTGGTTGAGCCAGATGTGACGCTAATACCAAGAGTGGTAGTCGCATCGGCGGGTAACCATGGCGAGCCTTCGGAGTAGGCTGTAGCAGATACGCTCAGCAGTGCCAGTAAGGTCGATAGTCTTTTCATTGAATTCGTCTTCTTGATTGTAGGCGTTTGTCGGGTACAGAAGGGTTGGATTGTGTGCGCAATTGAATGATTCATTCTCCGCACTCGTCGTCTACGCTGCAATAGCCGTTCAGGGACCAGTCGTAGGCATAGTCCGGAGAGCCGTCAAAATTTTGCAATGCATCTGTCACTTGCGGGCTGGTATGTTTACCCAATGTTACAAGGACCTCGGATAGATTATTGCCAAAATCCGTAGCGTACCATTTGAACAGGGTCGATAGCTGCAGGTTATCGCCTTGTACATTTATACCGCGAGGATGAGTGAGGTATTCGGCTGCTGCGTCGTCCAGCTGCTGATCAAGTTGCTCGGATACAAAGGCGGTCTCGGCCAGATTTGGGCAGCCGATGCTGGCACAGTTGACCGCAAAGTGAATGCGGTAGTCATTATAAAGTGGCCGAATTATTCGATGTTCTATGTCGTTGAGACTGAGGTCAATGTCATTCACGGTAACGGCTATTTCGTTCCATGGTCCGAAATCGGTAACACTCTCACCCAGTGTGGTAATCGATGCAACCGGGTAGTTGTCGAGAATCAACTGGACCGTCGCCGCATTGTATAAGTTAATCCAGTAGGCTTTTTGTTCCAGCTTGTTAAAGCTAAGCGGGTCTTGTGAAACTAGTTCATCGACGTAGTCATCCAGCTGTTGGCGGTCATCATCAAGAAGACCCTCATAGTCAAACAGATTAACTCCCGAATCCGTATCGGTCACCAGGTAATCATCCAGCAGTACCTGCCATGCTTCATGATCTATTGTTTCAGTATTGTTTTCATCAGATTCGGCCCAGCGTTTATCCAGCTCGGCGTTGTTGCTGTTGAAAAAAAGAAAAAAGTAGGTAGCGGCAGAAAGCACTGCCAATACGAAAATACCTCTTGTTGCTCTTGAGAGCCAATTGGTTAACACGTTTTAGTCCCGCATTGTTTGGTTGTGTTCTGACTCATTGTCATGAAGATTTTTGGGTGTGCTCGTTGGCTGGTTCAGCATGCATTGCCGATGCCAGTGAGCGTTGTTCGTGAAGCTGAATTCGTTTGTGGACGCCGGAGATTTGGCGCCAGTACAATTTGAAGATGGTGCCCAGAATTCCGTGTGCCGCACCGATGACTCCTCGAACCGTGCCGCTTATTTTCGATTTGCCAATTCGCTTTGTGGTGCTGACGGGTACTTCTACGGTTTCTATTGGCAATTGATAGGCTCGTATCTGCATCTCGACCGTCCAGCCAAATTGTTTGTCGCTCATTTTCATTGCAGTAAGTGCATCATTGGTGATTGCTCGAAATGGGCCAAGGTCTGTCACCTTTGCGCGCCACAAAAGTCGCATCAATGCACTCGCTAACTTATTGCCGAGTGCCTGAGGTATTGAAAGCGCGCCTTTCTCACACCGACCGAGAGTTCTCGAGCCGATTACCAGTTGAGCGCCACTCATTATCGGATCCAGTAATGATGGTAATTCTGTTGCGACTACAGAATGATCTGCGTCAACAAACACAATCAGGTCCTTTTCTACCGGTGCCGCTAAGGCGGCAAGGCAGGCGGCGCCATAACCGCGTACCGGTTCCTCAACGACAATCGCGCCGCAGGCGTCAGCTATTGCTGCGGTGTCATCTGTGGAGCCGTTGTCGCAAACGATTATTTGATCCACCAATTGTCCGGCATTGGTGTTGCCTTCTTCACAAGTACAACTCTGTGTTTTGGCAGCATCAGTGCGTGCTACATTAGGCAATTGTTCTGAGAGGCCAGGGGATGTCCCGGCAGCAGCGTGCGCGATTTTGTCTGAATTTTTATCAATTAGATGTGTACATTGGCGGCATACAGAAAGCGCAAATAATTCCTCCAGAACACGGCCTATCGACGGCGCTTCATTCAGTGCCGGAATGATAATGGTGACATGTCTATCGTGGTACATGCTGGGTGAGAACTCTCATTAGATCAATGGTTCAATCATTTTTCAGTAGCATCTCAACTGAAGCGTTTTTTCGCCATAAAACTGCCATAGGCGGCGCATTTCTGTTAATGGTAATGTTGTGGGGCAGTGTCTGTTTGATGTCTCGACAGCCAGGTTCAACAGCGCTAGTGCAGTTTCTGCTGTGTTCCGCTGTTATGGTGCTCTGCAGTGTAATTGTAGTGTGGCTGTGTAATAGAGCAAATATAGAAATCCCGTTTTACTGGATTTTTATTTCAGCGCTGATACTGCGGTTGATCTCACTGCTGGGTGACCCACTGTTTGAGGATGACTATTTCCGCTATCTGTGGGACGGTTTCCAGACGGTCACGACCAATGATCCTTATTCTCTGGCGCCCGCCGTGTTTTTTGATCGTGATGTACCGGAAATTTTTGAACCGGTCCTGTCTCTCATTAACTACCCCGATATTGCTACCGTGTATGGGCCTGTCAGTCAGTGGCTTTTCGCGATTGGCTACCTCATCGCTCCCGCAGAAATCTGGCCTTTGCAGTTGCTGGCCACAATCGCCGATATGTTGGTTTTGTATGTTCTGTTTAAACTGGGAGCAGGCAATGCGATGTTGCTATACGCCTGGTCTCCGCTGTTGTTGAAGGAATTTTCTCTCACGGCGCATCCGGATATCTACGCCATTCTTTGCATGGTGCTGAGTATCTATGCGGCTTACAAGCACAAGGTGTGGTTGGCCGGGGTGGCTCTCGCGTTGGCCTGTGGTTCAAAAGTATTCGCGATACTGGTATTGCCCTATTTATTAACTCGCGGATGGCCACGTCGGGATTGGGTCGCATTCTGCGTGGCATTTGGCTTGGGTCTGGTAGCGATCACCGCGTGGTTTGGCGATATCACCATCTGGGCGCCGGAAGGCTTGGTGGCGATGGCTGAGAGCTGGCTATTCAATGCACCGCTGTACTTGGTGCTGTTGCAGTTTCTTGAGTTTCAGACAACCAAATTGTTGCTGTTAATGTTGTTTCTGGTATTTGGATTGATCACTTTTTGGCGCCGCTTGATTCGAGCACCTGAAGTACTTTCTACGCACTCAAATGACTCGCCACAACCCGTGGCTGAATGGCATCAAACTCATGCGGGCTTCAGAGGTGACTGGTTGTACGGGTTATTCCTGCTATGTCTGCCAGTTGTGAATCCCTGGTACGTAGCATGGTTGCTACCCTTCGCAGTGCTAACTCCGCGATGGTGGTCGTGGACTGCGAGTCTTGCAGTTTTATTGTCTTACTATTATGGAGCCAATGTACTGGGAGCTGGCGAGAGACCATCATCCGTTATTGTAGCGGCAGAGTTTGGAG
>CAZQKJ010000123.1:3697-9391 GCA_964593315.1 uncultured Granulosicoccaceae bacterium | reverse complement strand
GTCGTATCGCACACCATATTTATTGACTAAACCTTTAACAGACAACAGGAAGTTTCCAACCACGCCGCTACGAATAGCTTGCAACGCACCGAAGTCCGGCAATTGATTCCAGGTTCCTTCAAAGTACTGATACTGCAGCTGAGGTAGTGCGGTGTCGCCAGTGGCGACCATAGTCGGATTATCAATGGTCGAGCTCGAATCACCTGCATCAGCTCCGGAAGACGCATTCGCCGCACCACTGTCACCGGGTACCACTACTCTTTTATCAAAGCCCGGACCAGACCAGGAAGGTGTAAAGCTCTTACCGCTAAAACCCTGGAAGTATGTCCACTCAACAGCGTGCACACCAGCGGTCAGAAGCACCTGACCCAACACTTCTGTTGTGCCATGTCTGCCGTCATTATCTGCGACGAGTTGTCCATCAACCAAAACCCGACTGCCATCGTCTGATGAGGTATAAAAAGTATAGACACCCGCCTCACCCACTTCGACAGTACCGGTAAACCTTACTGCAAATTTATTATTCACCGGCACAATCGCAATGTCCAGCGAGTCAGTAGTGCCAAACTCTGACGGTACAATCGCTTTAAAATCTGGCAGATTGATCCAGTTACCGTAGTAGATACTGTAATTCCACAGGTCAGCAACGCTGTAACCATCCATCTCTACAGGGTTGGTCGTTACTGGATTGGTAGTAACGGGTGTTGCATTCACATCCGCCAGCGTGGCCAAAGGAGAATACAGAACGCTTGCCGGAATAGTTGATGCTGTCTGACCAGGTCTGGCCCATGTCACATCAAGCGATTCAAGCCCGCCCGCTTCGAAAAACTCAACGACTATGTCATGCAGTCCTTCTATGAGAGTCACTGTTCCCTGACGATTTCTGGTGGCGTGACGACCATCATTATCCACAATAACATTACCATCAATGGTCAGTACTGCACCGTCGTCGGACGCGACATTAAAATTGTAATTGTCAGTGGCGTCAATGTAGATCTTACCCGTGTATCGAACACCAAAGAGCTGTGTACCACCTGCCACACCAAGATCAAAGGCATCGGTAGCACCCACCTGATCAGGGTTTAGACCTGCCAGTCCTGCTACCGTGGTAAAACCACCTTCGAAAAGCTCATACTGCATCTGTGTTACCGGCAGAGCTGGAATCGCCGCTGCAGGTGGCGTTATAGTGGTTGGCTCTACAAATACCGCCGAGGAAAGAATCTCTTTACCAAGACCCGGGCCACTCCAGGACACTTCCAGAGAATCCCCGCCAAGCTTTTCAAAGAACTCAACACGCACATCGTGCTCACCAGAGGCGAGCGTTATCACACCATTTTTTTCTTTTGGTGCATGCGTGCCATCGTTATTTACTACCAGCTGACCATCGACAAACAATCGACTTCCATCATCCGAGTTAGTAAAGAAGGTATAGGCACCAGCGGTATCGACTGAAATTCTTACATCAAAACGAAAACCATAGAAATCATCCTGATCTCTCGGTACCAGACTTATTTCTTCAAGCACTCCGGTCTTAACAGGCTGTAGCGTGTCAAACGATGGCAACTGGTTCCAGTTCCCTTCGTAGTAGCTATAACTCACCAGCTGATCGATAGCAGGTGCTTCTACCGGTGGCGTGGTCGGTGGAGTGGTAACCGGAGGATTCGCTGGTGCAGGTGCAACGATCGCCTGACTGCCCAGATCAAACTTGGTCACAGGGCGCTTGTCAATACCGGGACCAGACCATGCCAGGTACAATCCGTCTGTTGCCTGAGCTTCAAAGTACTCAAGTTTCACGGCATGTTGACCCTGAGCCAGAAAAGTCGAGCCTGCCTTCTCTGCCTCGAACTCGTGTACTCCGTCGTAGTTGATGACAACCTGCCCGTCTATGCTCAACCGGCTTCCATCATCAGACGACAGATAAAAAGTATAGATGCCATCTTCAGGCACATTGATAGCGCCAGTGAATACAAAACCGTAGTCACTGTTACGCAAACGATTATTCACAGAAAAATCAGACTGTGTACCAGTTGCCACTGGAGTTAACGACTGAAAGTCAGGCAGTTCAGTCCAGCTGCCTTCATAGTATGCGTAGTTTACGTTTGTGTCGGTAGCGCTGGCTGAAATGACAGCATCTTCAGATACCTCAACCTGTATTTGATGCCCGATAGATGGGACACCATCCTGATTGAGGCCGAATACCCAGTAGTAACCTGGTATCAACACATTGGCATTATCATGCAACTGCAATTGATAATTACCAGCACCCGCTTTGGTAAATTCTGCAGGCACCAGACGTTGGTCGGTTGCATGGTGATGCGTAGTTGCAACCAGTCTGATCATATTAAATTCTACAATGTCATTCGAGCCGGTCAGGTTAATCGTATCACCCGCTTTGCCAGTGTCAGGACCAGAGATAATTGACGGGCGTGCCGCCGCATCACCCTCTGGTGTAAAAAGATAAGGCGGTTCAAATATCTCACCATTCTGATGATTACCCTTACACTGGCCGCAAAGACCGCCACCCATCGCAATCACTCTGGCATCCTGCAATAACAAAGCGGTTGAGTGATAGTTACGTGGCTCCTGATGTGGTGCTACGGGCCGCCACTGACCGGTATCCGGATTCCAGATCTCGGGAGTGAGTACGGTACCCTCATCACTGAATTGCTTACCGGAGGTATTGCCACCGATAACCAGCACTTCACCCGTAGGCAGAACAACACCGTTTTGCATGGAGCGCGCATGCTGCATTGAATTGGTGCTGGCAACAACCGGTGTGGCGCCGTTTAGGTCTATGGTCAACGCCGTGTTCATGGCATTTTGCTGGCCGCCACCGGCAACCAGCATTTTTCCTACATCATAAGTGACGGTAGTGTTGTAAAGCCGATCACCACCACCGACTTCTCGCTCTCCGTGAGCGTCATACGCATCATCCTGATCGAGATTGATTGAAAACAGTTCGTTATTAGGCCCCGGATGAAACAAACTGCCATCGGGTGCAACGTTTAGCGCCGGATACCAGTCTCTATAGCTATACGGGAACTCAAGAGCAGATTGCAGATTGACGTTGTCGAGTGTCTGCCAGCCATAGCCATCGGTCCATAGTTCTGAATAACCCGAGATCGTTGTACCTAAAGAGGTCAACACCTGACCAGAGGCGAGCGTAGTACTGGTAGGATACCAGCGCGCCATGGCCATAGAATCTATCTCATGAAACTGGTTATTTTCAAACACACTGACTGTTGAAACGTGTACACCACCACCGGCTACAAAGACTCGCCCATCCGGAAGCATAGAGACACCGGCACAGAACATATTGTGGCCTTCATAATCTATGTTTTCAAAAGTTTCAGTCAGCGGATTGAATATGGTCGCTTTGGTGGCTTCCGTGTTTTCACCAAAAAACGTTTCTGTGTAAGTCACCCACGTAGCAATTCGACCGTCAACCATGTTGGCCGCAGCCACTGCAATGTGAGGCCAGTCAATTATCTCTCCCCAGCGCCCCAGACTGATTCGATCACCCGCCTCGATGAAAGCGCCGATACCGGGCTCAGGCACAAACTCGGGGTATTCCAGCGCTTGTTGAGCCCAGAATTCATCACCGAACTCAAGTGCCGCGTCACCGGTTGACAGATCTTGAGTGCTGTCAGTCCCGGAGTTGTCTGCAACAGCTGGATCAGTAGTACCTACTGCCAAAGGGTCGCTACCGCCACACCCGATCAGTGTTGCGAGTGAGAAAGCGCACAACGCCGCGAGACGCAGGCGTGCGTATGCAGTAAATCTAGAGTGCATGATGCCATTCCAAAGTTATACTTCCGGTTAAAAAACCGAGCTCTAACTTATGGAAACGGCAAGATCAGCGATATATTTACAGCTGGGTTTTAATCTTTAAAAGGATCCGCAATACGCAGGAAATGAGAGCCACGCGACTTCTGGATTGAGAACACTGCACGCCAGAGAGTTAAAGATTCATCGCTGTTGGTCGTAGCGAATTCCTGTTACTCAGCAGATAAATCTGAGCTGGCTGATCGAGCTACTTATACTGAGAAAGCCTGCATAAGAAGCGGGGAACATCGGGTTTAAGTGCAACCTGCTTTGTAGAATCCCGGGAAAATTTATAACCCGGGCTAAACCGGCCAGGTTCAGGCAACCTGCTTTTCCAGCTCGCGCTGCATGGCTTCCTGAATCAGGCGCCGAGCTGTCGAACTATCGCGCCAGCCATCTATACGTACCCACTTACCTGGCTCCAGATCTTTGTAATGCTCAAAGAAGTGCTGCACCTGCTCCTGGGTAATTTCCGGCAGGTCAGTAATATTGCGAATCTTTTCATAGCGACGGGAAATGCTGTCAGATGGCACTGCAACAATCTTCTCATCCTGACCACCATCATCTTCCATCACCAATACGCCTACCGCTCTGCAATTCATAATGGCACCTGGCATTAGCGGGCGCGTGTTGGCAATCAGCACATCAATTGGGTCACCGTCTTCAGACAATGTATGTGGAACAAAGCCATAGTTACCCGGATACCGCATCGGGGTGTAGAGAAACCGGTCAACGAACAAAGCGCCAGACGCTTTGTCCAGCTCATATTTGATCGGCTCGCCGCCAATCGGCACTTCGATGATCACGTTGATATCCTCGGGGGGATTATTGCCAACGGGGATTGCATCGATATTCACAGGTAGTCTCCAGATCAGAGCGGTTGGGTAAATTCAGTGTGTAACGGACTCAGGTGCTGACCGCACAAACCGCGCCGGTATCGTGCACCGAATGCTGTGTCGAGACAAGCACATGTCATCATATTTTTCAGTCGCAGCGTAACGCAGGTTTTCCAGTGTCTGCCGCACTCGAGTCCCTAAGTATAGTCAATAAATTGATGCCCGAGACACTGTTCGGTTGGCAAGGTCAGATAGATTAGAAAAAACAGTTCGGCCAAACCAACACTGACTTCGAACCGTTCAGCAGCGAGCAACAGAAAAATCGGACATGCAACCTAATAAAACCGCGGACCATCCAATCGAACAGTGATACAACCGTCCAAATAGCGCGCGTGTATAATCGCACCATAGCTTATAGGCCAGTGCCTCTGGTCCTAACAACAGGAACACATTCTCAATGACCGAGCTGAGCGGAAAAGCAATAATTGTCACTGGCGCAAGTCGCGGCATTGGTGCAGCTACTGCATTTGAACTGGCACAATCCGGCGCCAGTGTCATACTCGCCGCCCGTTCGGAAACGCAGATCAAGCATCACGCGCAACAAATCAGAGATCATGGTGGCGAAGCCGAAGCCGTCATGTGCGATGTCAGCAAATACAAAGATGTGCAAGCATTGGTGTCACACTGCGAGTCTACCTTTGGCAGACTCGATGGCTTGATCAACAATGCTGGAGTGATAGAGCCGATCGGCCACATCTCCACATCCGATCCGGAAACCTGGAGCCACGCCACCGATATCAATTTCAAAGGGGTGTATCACGGCTTCAGAGCCGCCCTGCCCATCATGATGGCGCAGCAACACGGCACGGTTATCACTATCGGTTCAGGTGCTGCGCATAGTCCGCTTGAAGGCTGGAGTCATTACTGTGCCGCCAAATCAGCAGCATTTATGTTGACTCAATGCGCTCATAAAGAAGCAGCCTCAGCGGGTGTAGACATCGTAAGCTTAAGCCCCGGCACGGTAGCTACAGAG
>CAZQKJ010000123.1:0-3597 GCA_964593315.1 uncultured Granulosicoccaceae bacterium | reverse complement strand
TGAGGCAGAGTGGCCCGCCAAGGCAGTCGCCTGGTTGTGCAAGGAAGGTGCTAAAGAATACGCGGGGCAGGAAGTCTCACTGCGCGACGAGGTGGTTCGCCAGAAAATCGGACTATCCGACAACTAAAGACAGCACACAGGTAAAATACCGAATCAAAAAAAGAGCCCGCACAGGACGAGCTCTTTTTAGTTAATGCAGTTTGAAGCCGGCTGGTATCACCACGCTGTTGCCACACTCACTGTTGGCAAACTACCGACAAACAATGGCTAGCCGTACAGTGCCGGAACACCCAGCTTTGCATGGATTGCATTGCTGGTAGCCTGATCGATATTCAATCCACGAGCCAGCTTGTCAAGATACTGCGCTTCTTCCTGGGTATCCAGATCGATTGCCATCACAGACATAAGATAAACCTGCTGCTCCATGCCCTGAGGGATTGTCGGGATGAAAGCCTCGAGGGTAGTCGGGTTGGACATCTCATTGCGGATGAAGTTAGCTTCCTCTTCATCAATCTCACCGAGATTACCGGTGATCTTCGCTTGCTCTGCCGCATCAATCTCGCCATCTGCGCGGGCTGCCATAATGGTAGCGCGAAGTAAAACCTCAGCCTGCTGTTCTGCAGCAGGATCCGGAGCCGGCTCTTGTCCAGCCAGAGCTGTGTTGAAAAGATCACCAAAGCCACCTGCCTGAGGTTGCTGAGGTGCTTGCTGCCCCGCCTGAGCACCACCCAGTGATTCCAGCAAGCCGCCCAGGCCACCGGCTGTAGCACCTGCCTGACCCTGTTGCTGCTGGCCGCCCTGCTGCTGACCACTGAGCATGCCGCCCAATCCACCAGCCAGACCACCTAATCCGCCACCGGTACCGCCTGTGCCGCCAGCACCGCCGGTCAGACCACCGAGCAGACCACCTAAACCGCCGCCAGCGCCGCCGCCACGCATCGCACCACTGACTCCCTTTGCTACCATTGCTCCAACTGCAACTTTTGCCAACGTACCAACCAAACTCATATTTTGTCCCCGTTAATAATGAACGCCCGTTTGGGCGATGAGTGTATACATGTGGTGTAGCACCGCACTCTACAACACTAGCGCTGTAATATAGTGTGTCATACTGATAATTCCAACCTAAAAAGGGGTTTGAAACCCTGTGTCACAGAACTTCGAAAAGTCCTTTACCCAACAGGAACCTATCTCAGAGGCGGCAATAGCAAAAGCCGTTGCAGTGATGCGCAGTGGCAAATTACACCGCTACAACTCAGCGCCGGGTGAAACATCCGAGGTTGCCCTGCTTGAAGAAGAGTTTGCCCGCTCACTCGGCGTAGAATTTTGCCTGGCTTGCGCCTCTGGCGGCTACTCGATTCATATTGCCTTAAAAGCCTGCGGCCTAAAAGCCGGTGACACCGTCTTGACCAATGCATTCACTTTGGCGCCGGTGCCTGGCGCTATAGACAATGCAGGTGGCAAAGTCGCTCTGGTGGAAATAGACGAGAACTACTGCGTTGATCTTGATCATCTGGAAGCGGTCATCAAATCCACCAAAGGAAAGTACTTTTTAATGTCGCACATGCGCGGCCACCTGGCCGATATGGATGCGGTAACTTCACTGTGCAATGATCACAAGGTTTGCCTGATCGAAGACTGTGCCCACACAATGGGAGCACTCTGGAACGGCAGGCCGTCCGGCACATTTGGTCAGGCCGCCTGCTTTAGCACTCAGACCTACAAACATATCAATAGTGGTGAGGGTGGATTTCTGACCACCAACAATAAAGAAGTGATGGCTCGAGCCATCATGCACTCGGGCTCGTACATGCTCTTTGATCGAAACGGTACTGCCCCGGATTCAGAAGTATTCAAAGATATCAAACTCGACACCCCCAACTATAGCGGCAGAATGGATAACCTCAGAGCCGCAATACTGCGCGAGCAACTACACATACTGGATGAAAACTGCCTACGCTGGAACAGGTTATACATGGCTGCGGAAAACGGATTAAGGAAAAACAACAACGTGACCTTATCAGAACGCCCGGCACAGGAAACCTATGTTGGCAGCAGCATACAGTTTCGTGTCGAGGCACTAAATGATGTACAGGGTTTTATAGATGGCTGTGCAAAACGCGGTGTAGAACTAAAGTGGTTTGGCAACAAAGAACCTCAGGGCTTTACCAGTCGGTACGACAGTTGGCGCTATCTGGGAGAAGCACCGGTACTACCCAAAACCCTTAAAATACTTGATCGCACTTTTGATATGCGACTGCCGCTAACATTTAATGAATCAGACATGCAGACTATCACTGACATTATCACAGAAGAGATTGCCCAACACTTAAACACCTGAGTAGAACAGATATCAAACAGATCCACAGCGAATAACATTTTCAGTCCTGGAATCAGAATTCACAGACCATCAGCACAATCGTTGAGGATCGACCAGTCACTATGGGTCGCAGGCAGAAAGCTCCTCAAATTCCATCACAATGCAATCTGCTTTGATCGCATTTTTATCGCTACTTATCACCACTTTAAGCAGCGAATCCCAATCGGGATAGCGATCGATAATTCTCTGATTGATATCATCGGCACCCAATGCCAGCGTATCCTGCGTCACACTAAGTAACAGCTCTACAGGCAATTCATCCAGCAACAGCTGCCCCAGACCATAGGCAACCAGATCAACTCGCTGTTCGTTTTTCTGCAGGATGGTTACAAAAGAAACCGCACCACGTAAAACCTCCTGATCTGTCAGATTGCCACGCTTGAAGTCAGTGTAGATCTGTTCTATTTCAGAAAATGTGTCCGCTACACCCTTGTTGTCTGACTCTGCACTGATACCGAATACTCTTGCAGAGCGACTAAAGTTCGCGATACTCGCGCTGATTGAACTGCCTTCGTCTTCTGGTATTTCAACCGCTAACTCATTTGTTACTTCATCCGGCAATTCAACCGATGAATCAACTTCAGAATCTTCTGTAGCCTCTGAACCTGATCTCGCCAGACGACTGGTCTTACCCTCGCCCAACGCACCCACTGCAATGATGTCACTGACTTCACCACCCTCACGACTCGCGGGTAGCAATCCAATCATAGCGATCAAGGTATTTTCAACTGACTGGTCCTGCAACAGTACCGTCTTACCAGATAGAGAGTGACTTATTGGATCTGTTACGGTGCTCTTTGAAACACTGTCGGTTTTGCCGACCGGCAATTGCGCAAGTAACCTGTCAACTGCAACTGCTGCCGCATCAGTTTCAATAGCTCCGGCAATCGCAACGGTGACTGTGTCGCGATTAAACGTTTCGACATGCCAACGCCTGACATCGTCTATTTCCAACGACTGCAGCGGCCGTTCTTCAGGCTGATTATTCCAGTAATCAGTGAGTGGCGTATCACCCAACAGTACACGTCGGGTAGCGCTCCACAAGCGCGCCGAAGGGTTTTGCAATCGTACAAAAACTCGCTGTTGCAATGCCGTATTTAAAGCCTCAAAAGCTGACTCATCAAGCGCCGGTTTCGCTATCACATCGACCATCACGTCGAGCGTGTCATCGAGATCAGCGGGCTTCGCCGTAATTGCAGCGTAAATATGATCAGGAG
>CAZQKJ010000122.1:0-9409 GCA_964593315.1 uncultured Granulosicoccaceae bacterium | reverse complement strand
GTCGCGCGCTTTCTCGCGATATAAAATTGCTGTTACTCGATGAGCCATATGAGCGTCTGGCACCGGTAATTGTGCAAGAGATAGAAAAGACGCTGCACTACATTCGTGAGCAAGGTATGACGACAATCATCGTCGAGCAGAACGCAGTAGCAGCACTTCAGCTTGCGGATCGTGCGGTAATTCTCGATACCGGTGAGCTGGTGTATCAGGGGTCTGCTAAAGAAGTACTGGATAATGAACAGCTCCGACACGAGTACCTGGCGATTTAGGCCAGTGTCGCGTTAAATCTTAAAAAAGTACGATAATCAGGTGCGATACAGTGTATTGCACCTGGTCATTCGAACCTGAATACTCTGTTATAGCTTGCTTACGGTTCTTGTTAAGCCAGTACAGACCACTGGTAGCTTTGCCTGGGACGACTGGCCGGTAAGAACACAGATTGGTGCGAGCCTACCTCAAACACGCGTCTATAATTTCAATCGGATGCCATACCCGTACATCGGTGTTGTCTTCAATCTGCTTGCGGCAACTGTACCCATTACTGATTATTTTTGTATCATCTGCCGATTGTTGAATTGCCTGACCAAGGCTTCTGGCATATAGCGTATCGCCAATAAAGGCTGTGTTTTTACGAATTCCGTAAATACCTGCCATGCCGCAACAACCACTTTCGGGTTCCAGTACTTTTTCAAAACACTGGTTCATCCAGGTGCGTTCTGCCATTGATGTTTTCTTGCCGTGGCAATGCAGATGCATAATAGCCATCGGCCATTTTTTTTGAGGCTTAATTTCTTCTTCAAGCAGGAATTCGGCAATTGTCATGCTGCGGTTTGAAAGGTCGAGCGCGCGATTATCTGCAGGATACAATCGGTGCAATTCATCCTTGAAAACTGAGAGGCAGGATGGCTCGACCACAATCACTGAGGTGTTTTCCGGTAGTCTGCTATGAAAGCCTGTGAGTAATGATTCCAGTTGTTGTTTGGCTTGATCGATAAAGC
The DNA here is from genome assembly GCA_964593315.1 of uncultured Granulosicoccaceae bacterium. Classification (GTDB taxonomy): domain Bacteria; phylum Pseudomonadota; class Gammaproteobacteria; order Granulosicoccales; family Granulosicoccaceae. The sequence continues at coordinate 8,411 of CAZQKJ010000122.1, read as the reverse complement.
CGTGTTCGTACAATGGTCGACCGCAACAAAAATGCGATTTAGCAATAAGCACACAATAACCAATGCGATTGAGCACTGTAACTGTGGTTTTTAAAATTTCAGGATAATAAGCGTTGTTGACAGTATCACTCCACAATACAACTGTCTTTGTATGTTGCTTGCCAAAATGGAAGAACTCATCATCCGCAACTTCTGCGTTACCTCTGACCCATGTCATGAATGACACAGATGCGAGTGTTGGCAGATTCTTATCATGTCTGATATCCAGTAGTGCTTTGGTGAGCTTGCCTGGCACACCACTTTGTAGTCGGTTAAAAAAATCCGGCCAACGTGTCATTAGTTTGAGCCACTGACCGGTCTTCGCAACCAGATGATGATGTAGGGGGCGACGATTATTTTTATAGTGTCGCGCCATGAACTCGGCTTTGAAGGCGACTATGTCTACGTGGGTGGGACATTCAGATTTACAGGCTTTACAGGATAAGCAATGCTCCAGTGAATCTGCTATGTCTTTGTCATCGAAACCCTTCGTGATGACATCGCCACGCAACAGTTCATGAAGCAAATGTGCTCTGCCGCGGGTAGAGAACTTCTCTTCACCGGTTGCCTGGTAGCTTGGACACATCGCACCTTTGGCAGCTCTGCATTTGCCCATGCCAATGCAATGCTCGGTGGCACGTGAGAAATCACCGATTGCCTCGTGAAAATGCAGCGTACTCGGGTGCGACGCAATTGAATACTCCGGGCCGAAACGCAGGTTTTCATCCATACGATAGGCATCTATAAGTTTGCCCGGGTTCATCAAACCTTGCGGATCCCATGCGGCTTTAAAGCGCCTGAAGGCATTCATCAGATTGTCGCCAAACATGATAGGTAGAAACTCGGCTTTGGCCTGACCATCGCCGTGTTCGCCGGACAATGATCCATTGTATTTGACGACTAACTCAGCGATCTCGCGACTGAAGCGTCGCCATTTATCCACACCGGCACGGGTTCTGGTGTCGAATGTCATCCGTGCATGTATGCAACCATCACCAAAATGACCATAGAGACTGGTGCGGTAACCGTAACTTTCTACCAGTGCATAGAGCTCTCGAAGATAATCACCCAGTTGCATGGGGTCTACCGCTGTATCTTCCCAGCCGACTACCGGATCCGTGTCACCCGGGTTTAACGCGAGCGCGGTGGCAGAGGCACCTTGTTCCCGGATGCTCCAGATATCTGTGACTTCAGCGGGATCGATAACCGGCTTAACCGATACCACCGTAGATGATGCCTGCATTGCTGCAATAAAAGCGTCAGATTGATTTTGCAGTTCTGACTCGTTTGCGGCGGCAAGCTCTATTAGTAACCAGGCTTTGCCTTCAGGTAGCAGTGCGACTTCTCGCTGTCGCAGATTGCGATCATTGAGGCCGCCAATAATATTCCAGTCCAGCCCCTCCATTGCTATCGGATTGAACGGCATGACCGATGGCACGATATCTCCTGCTTCGAATATATCCCGGAAGCCCAGAACATAGAGCCGTTTAAATGCGGGGTTTTCAATCAGTGTGACCTTAGCTTGCAGAACTGATACGCAAGTGCCTTCGGAGCCTACCAGAGCCCGCGCGACATTAAATCCGTTCTCTGGTAGAAGTTGATCCAGGTTATAGCCTGATACCCGTCGTTTTATAGTTGGGTAACGTTGTCTGATTTCTTCGGCGTATTCATCACGTATGGCTTTGAGCTCGCGATACACAGTAGCGCGTTGGTCGGTGCCTTGAATGATCTCTTCGAGTTCTGCTTCTGTGGTGGGCCCCACTCGAAATCGCGCACCGTCCGGAGTCAGTATATCCAGTTCAAGGACATTCTCTACCGTTTTGCCCGCCAACATTGAGTGAGGCCCGCAGGAGTTGTTGCCGATCATGCCGCCGAGTGTGCAACGGCTGTGAGTGGCCGGATCAGGACCGAATGTCAATCCGTGTACTTCTGCCTCTGCCTTCAGCGCATCACAGACTATTCCGGGTTGTATCCAGGCTGTGCGACGCTCTACATCAATTGAAACGAGCTTGTTCATGAACCGGGAGCAATCAAGTATCACGGCTTCGTTGACCGTTTGGCCATTTTGCGAAGTACCTGCTCCACGCATTAGAACGGGTACTTTATATCGCTTGCATACACTTAAGGCGATCTCTATATCACGGTCTGACTCGGGAAACACAACGCCCAGTGGTATCTGTCGGTAGTTGGATGCGTCACTGGTATACATGGCAACGCAGGCGTCCGAGAAATCAACTCCACCTGACAACTGACTTTGCAGGCTTTCCTGGAGATCGGTAAGTGCTGGTTGCAGAGAGGCGGTTGATGCCATAGGAAGACCATAGGAGTTTTAGGTCATTATAGCGGTGCAGGTATGCGGTGGCCTCATCTAATTTTAGCGGGTGTTTACAGCCCGTTAAACCAGAGATGGATATGCCGAGAGCGTATTATTAAAGGACTTGTGCCATACTTCGATAACATCGACAACCTATCACAGGATCTCAAACAATGAGCATTTACGCCATTGGTGACAAAGCCCCCTCAATAGCCGATGACGCCTGGGTAGCGCCGGGGGCTATGGTGATTGGTGATGTCGAGCTACAGGCAAAAAGCAGTGTTTGGTTCGGTGCGGTGATTCGAGCAGAGAATGATCGAGTGGTGATAGGTGAGGGCTGTAACATACAGGATGGATCTGTTATCCATATAGACCCTGGTTTCCCGCTGACTTTGCACAAGCAGGTTACTGTCGGGCATAAAGTCATGTTGCATGGATGTACCGTACATGAGCATTCCTTGATAGGCATTGGCAGTATCCTGTTGAATGGTTGTGTCATCGGCAAGAACTCTTTGGTCGGTGCCAACACCCTGATCCCCGAGGGAAAGGAATATCCTGATGGCGTGTTGATTCTTGGGTCGCCGGGTAAGGTGGTCCGTGAGCTCAGTGAAGAGCAACAACGCATTATTGCGCAAACCGCCGAGCACTACATTGCCAATGCTCAGCGCTATCGCAATCACTTAAAGCCACTTTAACGAGCACACCAATGGCATCGTCCTATAATCAGCCGCTTGGCGGCAACGAAATGCCGAGGTTTGCGGGTCCCGGTACTTTTATGCGACTACCCGCAGCAGAATCTGCAGCAGATCTTGATGCTGCGATTATTGGTATTCCTATGGATATCGGTACCAGCTGGCGTTCGGGTACGCGCTTTGGTCCTAAGCAGGTGCGCGCTGAAAGTAATATGTTGAGACCCTACAATATGTGGACTCGTGCAGCACCGTTTGAACATATGCAGGTGGCTGACATAGGGGACGTACCAATTAATACATTCAATCTGCTGGACGCAGTCGATCGCATTACTTCGTTTTACGATAATGTACTACAACATCAGGTGGTACCGGTGTCCATTGGTGGTGATCACACCATGACACTGCCAATACTCAGATCAATTTATAAAAAGCATGGCAAAGTCGCTCTTATTCACGTAGATGCACATGCAGATATAAATGAACACATGTTTGGCAGCGAGATAGCGCATGGCACACCATTTCGTCGTGCCTATGAAGAAGGCTTGATTGACGCTTCCAGTACCTATCAAATCGGCCTCCGGGGCACTGGCTATTCAGCTGAAGATTTTGATACCGGCAGAGACTGGGGTTTTACTGTTATTCAGGCAGAGGAGCTATGGTACAAGTCACTTGCCCCGTTAATGAAAGAAGTCAGTGCCAGTCTCAGGGGCAAGCCTGTTTATCTGACTTTTGACATTGATAGTCTTGACCCGTCAGTCGCCCCTGGGACCGGCACACCGGAGATCGGCGGTCTGACCGCATCTCAAGGTATGGAGATCATCAGAGGTTGTAGCGGGCTGAATCTTGTCGGGTGTGATTTGGTTGAGGTGAGTCCTCCGTACGATACCTCTGGCAATACAGCGCTGGTTGCTGCTAACCTGATTTATGAAATGTTGTGCGTCTTGCCAAAGGTGGCAACTGCCAGTTAATTTGTGTGCAAACAGCAATCCTCCTATTAATTGTCTGCGCTGTCACTGGCTGAAGACCTGCCATGATTAAAGGATGGTGTGATGAAAAGTAACCCGCGACTTGATCGACTTCGCGAGTCCATGAATATAGAAGCAGTCGACCTCGTTGCATTGGGTCCCGGTGCGCACCTGCGCGCTGCGCATGCGTAAAGATAACCATGAATACGAACTGCTGAAAAGCAACGCGCTGATTGCAGACAGAGCCATGGTCGCTGCCTGGGATTCCATGCAGATTGGAATGACCGAGAGTGAAGTGGCGGAGGTGGTAAGGGAGTCTTTCAAATCGCAAAATGCCGTACCGCTTTTTCACATTATCGGATCCGGTGGCAATGGTGCGTTTCCGCATCATCACACCAGTGATACAAAGATCAAACAAGGCGATATCGTTGTAATGGATATTGGTGGCGGACAACACGGCTATTCAAGTGATATGACACGCATGGCATCAATGGGGCCGCCCCCGGATGACTATGAAAGTGTGCACAATATTGTAGAACACGCGGTGCAGGCTGCTATGCAGGCTGCAAAACCCGGTGTTAAAGCTCATGTGGTTGATGACGCTGCACGTAAGGTAATTACTGATGCGGGGTATGGAGAGCTCTTTATGCACCGTACCGGGCACGGCATGGGTGTAGAGATTCATGAGACACCGTATATCACATCATCTTCTCAGAGTATTCTCGAAGAGCGTATGGTGTTTTCGATAGAGCCCGGTATCTATCAGTCAGATAAATACGGATTAAGGCTTGAGGACATCGTAATCCTGCGCGCTGATGGTCCCGAGGTGTTTTCGGAACTACCAAGAGATTTGAAAATTATTGAATAGCTTCAGCACCGTACCAGATTTACCTGGCGAACAGAGAAAAGGGTGCCTAATCCGGATGTTCGTTATTGATAGCTAATCGTTCGGTCTGTGCCATTGCCCTGGAACATAACTTACACGGCTCAAAGATTGCGCGCCAGCGATTATCCCTACCGCGCCTCTGGTAATGTTGTGATTCAAAGTACAGCTCGGTTGACTAACCTTCTCTATTTCATCAGCACGCTACTTTTCGTCTGTCCTATTTCAGTGGCTGAGACCATTAGATATATTCCGAGTCAGGACTTTACATTGCTTCCGTCAGATCAGGTTTACTACTGATAAGCGACTTCGAGTTGATGATTGGGTGTTCACCTGAATTATGTGGAATTTCCAATCTTTAGTGGTAGCGGTTGCGTTCTGGCAAGCTTATAGCCGTTCACTTAACCCATGGCTTGTTCGGTCGTGATCACCTGACAAAACTCGCCGTTGAGACTTGCCAGATTAATCTGGTGCATCTGTTCTGCAGTGAAAGCCGTGCCGTCGAACCCCACTCGCTCAAAGGTGGCTGTGGCGTCTTCCACCAGTTGTACTTTAAATCCCAAATTAGATGCCATCCGCACTGAAGTCGATACGCAGTGATCGGTTGTCAATCCAACCACCATTAGATCGTCAATGCCACGATCTTTGAGGTGGCTTTCCAGGTCGTTACCGATAAAAGCACTATTGACGTTCTTCTCAAACAGCTTTTCATCTGCCAGAGGTTTCGCAAAATCCTTGATTTCATTGCCTGGGGCATCCGGGCGCAGAGTAGAATTCTCTTCGGTTGAGTTGTGTTTGACATGAATGACAGGTAGGGACTTTTCACGCCAATACTTCAGCAGCTTTTCGATATTGGCTTCTGCATCCGGATTGTTTCTTTTACCAAAGGAGGGCGCATCCAGTCCTTTTTGTACATCAATTAGCAGCAATGCTGTGGCGGTCATTACGATTACCTTGCCTCTGGTTAGCCTGAGGCTTTGACACGTTCTGATTTTGGATCGTATAACGGGCGCAAACTAACATCACAGGTGTGTCTCTGTCCGGCAATTTCAATTTCATACTGACTGGCCAGTACTTCTTCAACGCTTTGACCTTTGCAGGGAACATAGCCAAGACCGATTGCGCTGCCAAGTGCATGGCCATAGTTGCCAGAGGTAAGGTACGACACAATCTCGCCGTCACGTAAAACCGGTTCAGCGTGATACAACATTACATCGCGATCGTGCATTTTAAATTGCAGCATGCGATTTTCTAAACCTGCATCGCGTTTCTTCAAAACCGCATCGCGCCCGATAAAGTCCGGCTTGTCTGTTTTTACCGCAAAACCGAGACCTGCTTCCAATACATGATCTTCATCGGTTATATCGTGACCGAAATGCCGGTAGCCTTTTTCTATTCTGCACGAATCCATCATATGCATGCCGCATAGTTTCACATCAATGTCTTGTCCTGCGGCAAGAAGCGTTTCAAAAACATGCGGTGTCTGATCAGATGAGCTATAGATTTCAAAGCCGAGCTCACCCACGTAAGTCACACGGTGAGCGCGCGCAAGTCCCATTCCGATTTCAATATCGTGGGCTGTACCGAATGGGTGGTTTGCATTAGACCAGTCGTGCGGACTGACCTTGGATAGCAGCTTGACAGCGTTGGGGCCCATGACCGCAATCACACCTTCTGCAGCGGTAACATCAACGGCGACCACTCGTGCGTCACCGATGTGTCTCTGTAACCAGGACATATCACGCACAACGGTGGCTGCCGGAGTCACCATCAGATACGCGGTTTCAGACAACCGAGTGACTGTGACATCAGCTTCAATGCCGGCGCGGTCGTTCAGCATTTGCGTGTAGACAATCCTGCCGGTTGGAACTGACATGGAGTTGCCGCAGACTTTGTTTAAGAATGATTCGGCATCAGCACCCTCGATTCTTATTTTGCCGAACGAAGTCATGTCATACATGCCAACATTTTCACGCACAGCCATGTGTTCTGCGGCAGAATTTTCAAACCAGTTTTGTCGCTTCCAGCTGTACTCGTATTCAGGTTTTTGACCTTCGCGGGTGTACCAGTTGGCGCGCTCCCAGCCTGCTGTTTCACCGAATACTGCGCCGTGTTCTTTTAATAGTTCATGGATCGGGGAGCGTCGAATGCCACGAGCGGTTGCCATCTGCCGATAGGGGAAGTGATCGGCATACAGTAGACCGAGCGTCTCTGTGACACGTGTCTTTAGATAAGTTTTATTACCCATAAAAGGCTGCATGCGACGGATGTCTACATCGCTTAAATCAAATGGCGGGTGACCGTGTTCCATCCAGTATGCCAACGCCATTCCAGCGCCACCGGATGATTGAATCCCGACCGAGTTAAAGCCTGCGCAGACAAAAAAGTTTTGTAGCTCAGGAGCTTCTCCCAAATGGTAAGCGTCGTCCGGTGTGAAACTTTCAGGACCGTTAAAGAAGGTATGGATACCGGTTTCACCGATAACGGGCATCCGATTGACAGCCATTTCAAGTATTGGCTCAAAGTGATCAAAATCTTCCGGCAGCTGATCAAAACAAAAATCATCCGGTATGCCGTTCATTCCCCACGGTTTTGAAACTGGTTCAAACGCGCCTAGTAACAGCTTACCTGCATCTTCCTTGTAGTAAGCACACTCGTCGGGTACGCGCAAAACCGGCAACTGCTCTAGTCCTTCTATTGCTTCCGATACGATATAAAAATGTTCACAGGCCTGTAGTGGCACATTGACACCCGCCATGCGACCGACATCGTGAGCCCACATGCCGCCACAGTTCACTACATAATCTGCCTCAATGGTGCCTGTCTCGTCAGAGCTATCTGATTGCCATGTGACACCAGTGACTCTGCCATCGGCTTTCTGTATCGAGGTCACTTTTACACCTTCAAAAACCTGTGCGCCTTTTTGTCTCGCACCTTTGGCGAGTGCGAGTGCAATATTGGCCGGATCTCCCTGACCATCTTTCTCAAGATACACAGCACCGGTGACATCAGTTACGTTTAAGTGCGGGTAACGGTCTTTGACATCAGTGGGTGAGATCTCTTCGATCAAAACATCGAAAGCGCGGGCCATGGATGCCGAACGATAAATTTCTTCTCGCCTTTCATCCGTTAATGCGACCGTAATAGATCCACAGCGTTTAAAGCCGGTAGCCACGCCGGTTTCTTTTTCAAGATCGCCATAGAGCTCCTGGCTGTATTTAGCCAGCCGAGTCATGTTCTGAGTTGCACGCAACTGAGCGATCAAGCCTGCTGCATGCCAGGTGGTGCCGCAAGTTAGTTGCTTGCGCTCCAGCAGGACAATATCTTTCCAGCCCTGTTTGGCAAGATGGTAAAGAACGGAGCAGCCGGCAATGCCTCCGCCAATGACGACCGCCCGGGCCCGAGCAGGGATATCCTGATTCACGATTTTGACCTTATGCGCTCGTTAGATGGATCCCACAAGGGTTCATCCTTTTGCACTACAGCCGGGAATCTTTGACCATAAATTTCTACTTCGA
>CAZQKJ010000121.1:0-9410 GCA_964593315.1 uncultured Granulosicoccaceae bacterium | reverse complement strand
CTATAGGTACCGTAGAGTGTTGTCGCAGCAGTTCCAAAGCGCGCTGATCTTCAGCAGGTGTAGGGTCCTCTAGCCAGAACAGGTGTAATGATTCAACCTCTTTAGCAAACTCTGCGGCCTCACGTGGGAGTAGTCGGTGATGTACATCGTGAAGGATTTTCAGTTCTGGCCCGAAGTGGTCTCGAATTCTCGCCAGTGCGTCTGGCATATATCGCAGGTAACGATTAGTATCCCAGATCTCGGTTTTAGGACGAATACCACTGAAATCAGTAATGTAGTTGTTGGTAGCGCCTTTTGTTTCAGTGACACCATAGCCCGTGGTTGGCATACCAGGTATACCGCATTGGACCCGTACCGCTTTGTAGCCCTGTTGCTGGTAGTGGCTAACCGAGTCGATTAAATCTTCAAGGTCGGAGCCGGTGGCGTGAGCGTAGACCATGGCTCCGTCTCGGCTTTTACCACCGAACAGTTGATATAGAGGCATATTGGCGAGTTTGGCTTTGATGTCCCACAACGCAGTATCAATTGCCCCGAAGGCAGCCATTGCGATCGGGCCGCCACGAAAGTACGCGCCTCTGTAGAAGAACTGCCAGATATCTTCGCTGTTGCGTGGGTCCATACCTATCAGGTTTGGAATCAGGTAGTCCTTCAAATAGGCGGCTGGTAGTGTTTCGCGGTTGTTTAAAGTTGCATCACCGAGCCCATAGATACCCTGATCGGTGATGATTTTGAGCGTTACATAGTTTTTGCCCGGGCCCCCTATGAATACTTTCGCATCGATGATTTTCATGGCTTTAGGTTATCGCTGTAAGACCTGAATGGTACCGCATGTCTGAATTATTGTAACTTCACTGGTGTAGGTAATAGAAAGTAAGGAAGAATGTTACTGGTAATAGCGCTGTAACAGTGTAACGGATACAAGACCTTAAGGCGTTTGATCGTTGCGTGTTCACAGGCTCTGCATTGGCGGGATGAGAAAACAGGCTGGCAGGTAAATAAAGTGCTCCCTCATCTGATAAAATTGAACCCTCGATTGAAAACCATTTGGAGCAAGCATGTTTGGCCTGATTGAAGGCACTGGCTTTAACGCAATACATCATTCTTTCAATGATTGTTATTTTGGTCATGCTCATGTTGAGCGATTATGGACAGGCGCTCGATGGTCTGAGGGGCCGGCATGGTTTGCAGCGGGTCGTTACCTTGTGTGGTCTGATATACCCAATAACAGAATGATGCGCTGGGACGAAACGGATGGTTCGGTCTCGGAGTTTCGAAGTCCGGCAAACAACACCAACGGACACACCGTTGATACTCAGGGGCGGCTTGTCAGCTGCGAGCATTTAACCCGTCGCGTTACTCGTACTGAGCACGATGGTTCTGTCACTGTGCTGGCTGATCGTTATCAAGGCAAACGCTTGAACTCACCGAATGATGTGGTAGTTAAGTCTGACGGATCTATCTGGTTTACAGATCCTAGCTACGGGATCTCCAGTAACTATGAAGGTGATGCGGCAGACAGTGAAATTGGATCCTGTTTTGTGTACCGGATTGATCCACAAACCAAAGCGGTAACTTGTGTTGCGGATGACTACTCAAAGCCCAATGGTCTCGCGTTCTCTGCCGATGAGAAATACTTGTATATCTCAGATACCGGTGGCACTCACAAGGAAGATGGACCGGCGCATATCAGAAGGCATGAAGTCAACGGAGCTGAGTTGGGTGACGGGAATGTTTTTGCAACTTGCGATGCCGGATTTTTTGATGGCTTCCGGTGCGATACCAACGGCCGAATCTGGACCTCTGCCGCTGATGGTGTCCACTGCCTTTCACCCGATGGTGAACTAATAGGAAAAATACTCATTCCGGAGTTTGTTGCCAACGTATGTTTTGGTGGTGAAAAGCTTAACCGGCTTTTTATCTGTGGCACCACATCGTTGTATTCAGTGTATTTGAATGCTTCAGGGGTGTAGAAAAGTCTGCAAGGAAAACATAAGACTCCGCGAAAAAATTTGCGCCACAGCTTGTAAGTGGTTTGCGTGTGCGCTCTTTGGAATGGCGAGGCAATCAGTCAAAGGTGTTTTAACAGTGTGTCTGGTTTGTATGTCGCTGGTCAGTCCGATGCGTGTGTTTTCTGACAGCGCTCCTGAATGTCCAGAGGGTGTGGCGTCAGAAATAGTGTTTGCTGCGGTGGGGGATGCACCTATCGTCAGCACCTGGCGTGATGTGGCCGTGCTTCCTGCTGATTGTCATATAGATTTGGTTGAACCCGCGGAGCTGATCGTTGCGCTGGCTGGACTGATATCTTATTCAGGTTCGGTTAAAGACATGGCAGAACGACTCGGATCTGTATCTGATTCCAGAGGGTTACTGTATTGGTCAGTCACTGATGAGCAGTGGCAGGAGCTGATTTCCGATGCCGCAGCACTCGCAACTACCGATGCAAAGTCATTGAGAGATAACTTCAATGGGCAGGAGATTCTGAGCGGCGATGCGCTGTATTTCTTGCAGAACGATACCAGATCGTGGGGTAACAATGTCTACAGCATTAGAGCAATTGAGTCATCAGAGGATCACTTGATTGTTGAGAGTAAAAATCTGTCTCCTGTGCGTGTTGGACCACTGACTATATTTAAACCGGGCGATGCTATTAATATGCTGTTTATACGTCGTGTTGATGAGAGCACCTGGCAGTATTATGGCCTTGCCGCTGTAAAAGCCAGTGGGCTTGCGGTTCGTGAAAAATCACTGATAAACCGGCAGGCGGCGTTTTTTCGATGGTTCACAGGCGAAGCACCGGATAAAGAGCCACCACTCGCTAAATAGTAACGTGACCTTAGTATACCTATCCTGGTGTCAGTAATGACCCTTGCGCGTTGTTACTTTGATAGAATACGGTCACCCATGAGTTTTGCACTAACCAGTTTAATCGTTTTTTTGGCAAGTCAGGTCGGCACACCAGGGCCTGCCAACATGGCGATGCTCACCACGGGCGCTGCTCACGGTTTTCGTGCGGCGTTACCATTTATGTTGGGCGTTTTGTTTGGGAAGCAGTTGATTATCTGGCCAATGGGCTTTGGGTTGCTGGAACTGGCTGGCAGATTTCCTTTAGTGTTTAGTACACTAAAATATGCCTCTGCTGCGTACATAATCTATCTTGCCTGGCGCGTTGCCAATCTCCGTTTAAAGCCTGGTCATGCGTCGAGAGTCCCGGGTTTTGCCGCAGGCCTCATTGTGCATCCGCTGAACCCTAAAGCGTGGGCTATGATCACAGCGAGTTTTACTAATTTTGTCAGTCCGGACACTCAACCGTTGATTGCAACCGCTGTAGTGGCTGCCTCACTGTTCGTGGTGCAATCGATTTTTCATCCGCTTTGGACGTTTGGCGGTGAACGAATTGCTGCAACAGTTGCCGGTACGAAGTACGAACGTTATCTGATGTGGAGTCTGGCAGGGCTAACTGTCGCATCAGTACTATTGGTTCTGATACAGTCATAAGGATTGATAGAGTATCCCGGTGGTATCCGCATAGACTGCTCCTTGTGTGCAAAGTGTCCGGTGATTGGTATACACTGGAAGCATTTGCGTAATGGACACGATGGTCATGCCTGCCAACTTACCCGTGATGACGCCCCTTGAGATCAATAACGGGTCTTTGCGAGAGCCGATACCGGCCAGTTTACTCGGCACCGTCGTGCTGGATAGATCAGGGGAGTTTGAGGCGGGCAGCTATCAAAGCTTTACCTTAACTTATACCGCTGGCAGATTTGGTATTGACGACAGTGGCAGCCTTAGAGTTGCCTTTCGATTTGCAACAGATCAGTCTGACCCGCAATTCACTGATCCTGCAGCACCTAACTATTGTGAAGTAGAGGCGTCGAACAAGGCGATTCTGGAAGCTAGATTTGACCCTAAAGGCAATATACGCCCGTGGGATCGCACCTTGCAGATCAAGGTTGTCAACGGCTTCATGGATGAGGGTGACACCATTACGGTTCGATTTGGTGTGACAGAACACGGTTCGGCGGGCATGCGCCTGCAAACCTTTTGTGAAAAGCGGTTTGAATTTCGTGTGTTGGTTGACCCGATTGCTACCTATAATTTTCAGACCCTGCCTGAGCAACCGGCAATCAGTATTGTACCCGGAGCACCTGCAACCTGGGTCGCCGTTATTCCGACAACCTGCGAGACGGGAAAACCGTTTTCATTGAAGTATAAGGTTGAAGATACCTGGGGCAACCCGACCGGTAAAGCACGCATGCGACTGTATCCGGAATCAAGCCGTCCGGTTTTGAATCTCCCTGAGTATATCGATGTTGTACCGGGTGAATTAAGTCATGAACTGAGCGGGCTTATTGTTGAACAGGATGGACCGTTTGAACTATGCCTGCGCTCAGAGGAAGGAATGTTGCTGGCGCGCAGCAATCCGGCTATTGCATCCGCAGGTTTTGAACACAAACACTACTGGGGAGATCTGCACGGGCAATCAGATGAGACACTGGGTACTAACAGTGCAGCGGATTATTTTGCGTTTGGTCGTGATCTGGCTTTCCTTGACGCCTGTGCACACCAGGGTAACGATTTTCAAATGACCGCTACGTTCTGGCAGGATCTCAATAATGTAACAGCCCATTTTAATGAACGAGATCGCTACGTAACTCTGCCCGGGTATGAGTGGTCTGGTAACACGGCACTCGGGGGAGATAGAAACGTCTATTTCCCAAATGAGGGCAGGACTATGCGCCGATCATCGCACGCCTTAATTGACTGTCAGAGTGATCTTGACACAGATTGTCATACGGCAGCGGAATTGTTTGAGTCTTTTGCAAAGCACAACGAGTGGGATGTGATCTGCTTTGCCCACTGTGGTGGTCGCTATGCCGATATAACACTTGCTCATGACGGACGTTTCGAAAAATCAGTAGAAGTGCACTCGGCATGGGGTACTTTTGAATGGCTGGTACAAGATGCTTTCAGGAATGGCTATCGAGTGGGGATAATTGGCAACTCCGATGGCCACAAAGGCAGGCCCGGTGCAAGTTATCCTGGAGCCGGGTGGTTTGGTGCGGTGGGAGGTCTTACCTGTTTTCTCATGAACGACTTAAGCCGTGAATCCCTGATTGAATGTATTCGCAAACGTCATCACTACGCAACTAACGGAGGGTTGTGTGGTCGGATTTACATGGACTTGTCAGTTAGTTTTGAGCAGAGCGCCACTGTGTACCATGATGACCCGGCTCTGTTTAATAATAGCCAGGGGAGTAAAGCTACGCGCGCCATAATGGGAGACATTGTCCATCTGCCCGCGGGAGATGCACAGTTATCCCTCAGTGTCACTGCAGCATCTCAGATCCGTTGCGTTGATCTCTACAATGGATTGGATCATATAGAACGCCACCATCCGTATGAGTCTGATGCACTCGGTGACAGAATCGGTGTGATTTGGGAGGGTGCTGAGTATCGTGGCAGGTTTAGATCTGTTCCCTGGGATGGCACTGCGGTTTTTGATCAGGCAAGCGTAATTTCGACACAGCCCGTCAATTTTTTCAATCGTGACAAATCACTGGATACGGTTAATCCGTCGACGCTAAGCTGGAAGTCAGTGACTACCGGTAATTTTGCAGGGTTTATAGTAACGCTTGATAATAGTGAGGAGGGAAGTATTAGCATTGATACGCCGCTAATCAAACAGGCAGTGGCGCTAAAAGATATAGGTCTGGAAGACAAAATACTGGATGCATCGGCGACTCTGCCGCGTGCTATCCGATTGTTTCGGTTACCCGATCATAACGCTAACACTGCTATCCAATTTAACCGCACTGTGTCACCCGAGGCGGGCAGGGACAACCCGTATTATGTACGTGTGACTCTGGAAGATGGGACACAAGCATGGTCCAGTCCTGTCTATATCACCCGAACACTCTAGTCTGGATTACCTATGATAAGGCACAAGCTATCAGCAATAGTCATGTGTTTGTTGACCGTATCGGTCGCCTCTGCAGATCAGGAATCTCTCTACGGAAAGTGGGGCACAGAGGCACAGTGCAATGGTGCATTGATCACACCCAAAGGTACCAAGCGTGCCTCTCCATTCAAGATAGGGTCAAGCTGGCTTGAGTATGGAGATGTTTGGTGCCGGTTGAACTGGTCCATCGTAAAAAAAACCGAAGATGGTCTTAGAGCGACCGCCAGTGCTCTTTGCGGTGAAGACTCGGTCCGCGACTATATGATCAGTTTTTTCCTGAAAGATGAAGCACTCACCATCAGCTGGAGTATCCAATACAAAAATGGTCCGCTGGCACGTTGTAATTTGTAAAACTAATGGGCTTCCCCACTTAACGACATCATGCTGTCTCTGTTTGTTTGACCGTCTGTACCGGATTGTTCCTTGATAGATCGCGGGCTTTAAGCAGTGCGCTGATATCGCTGCGACAACTGCCACAGTTAGTGCCGGCCTGCGTGAGCTTGCCGACAGCATCTACGGATTGGCACTCGTTTTCAGTAATAGTTTGGAGAATCTGTTCTTCACTGACACCGAAGCAGGTACAGACTTTACGACCCGCATCAATGGCATTAGCAGGTGCAGTTGCCGCGAGTAAGGAATGGCGGGAGTGGGCATCATGCTCTTTGGTAAGGGCAGATACTAACCAGTCTCTTGACGCAGATACCGGTTCCTCGGAAGTGAAGCAAGCGGCCACAATAGACGAGTTGTGAAACACTGCCAGTCTGTGGTTACCGCACTCAGGGTCGATGTATTCCAGCTGTTCAGTATTGTCTGCTGTAAGATTTTCATCTTTGTTGATCTGCTGTGTCACGATTTGGTGCAGGTCAATTTTTTCATCCGATGCGAATTCTGTACGCCAGCCACCTTCACATATTGCTTTTGTCAGATAAGTGAAACTATCGCATGTTAACGGGTGGCGCGTAATAGCGAATCCGTAGTTAAGAATTTCTATCTTGCGAATATTAGCCACTGAATGTTTAAGCGCCGGCTGACCAGAGACCGGATCGGTTTCTGCATCTATCAGAACATCGATCCGACCAGCATTAGAGAATGGTCTGCACCAGTGGATCGGTACAAAAATACTGCCGGTGCTGACACGCTCTGTTATGACTACCCGGGCTTTAACACTGCCGCGAGAGTTATAAATCATCGCCAGATCTGCATTCTCAAGGCCCGCTTCATCAGCGTTTTCTGGATGTATCTCTACATAAGGTTCAGCAGTGTGTGATGACAGAGAGTGTGAAGTGCCCGTTCTGGTCATTGTGTGCCATTGGTCTCGCACCCGACCAGTATTGAGATGCAAGGTTCCATCCGTGCGATTGAGTATCTTCCCATTGGTTGTATCAGGCATTACTTCAGTTGCAATGAAATTCGCTTTTTTACTACGGGTGAAAAAACCGCCATCAGCAAAAAATCGAACCGGTTTCTGTGGAGTACTGGTGGTATTGTTTGCCGGCCAGTAGAAAGGCTTCATGTGCGTATATTGTTCCGGTTCTATGTCAGCATAGGCACTGATATTGAAATCTCTCTTTCCATGATTATCGATTCCTGAAAGCGTTGCGTACTCTGTAAAGATCTCATCGGGTCCTGAGTAGTTAAACGCATCTGTATGACCAAGCCGTGCTGCAACCTGAGCCACCGACCACCAGTCGGGTTGTGATTCTCCCGGAGGTGTCATGAACCGACGTTGCCGAGATATGCAGCGCTCGCTATTGGTTACCGTGCCGTCTTTTTCCCCCCATGCATGCGCAGGTAATCGCACATGAGCGTAAGTTGCGGTGTCGTTATCCATGACAACATCTGATTGAACAACGAAGTCGCATTGTTGAAGTGCGCGTGCGACTGACTCGGCATCCGGCATTGAGGCCACAGGATTGGTAGCCATAATCCACAAAGCGCGTACTTTTTTATTCCCGACTGCCTTGAAAAGATCAACCGCTTTAAGGCCTGGTTTTGATGCCAACTGTGGAGAGTTCCAGAATTGCTGAACCGTCTCTCGGTGTGATTCGTTTTCCAGATCCATGTGGCAGGTCAGCATATTGGCCAGCCCGCCGGTTTCTCGGCCACCCATGGCATTCGGTTGGCCTGTGATTGAAAAAGGACCGCAACCCTGTGTACCAATACGACCGGTTAATAAGTGACAATTGATGATTGCATTGACTTTGTCCGTGCCACCACTGGACTGATTGACTCCCTGACTGTATACCGTGACGACTTTGCGGGTTTGTGCGTAGGATTGATAAAACGAATGGATTTCTTTGGGCTTAAGGCCCGTGAGAGTCGCGACGGTTTCAATATCCATTGCGTTTGCAACGGATAAAGCGCCATCAAGACCGGTGGTGTGCGCTTCTACGTAGCTGTTGTCAGCATAGTCATGATCGTATAGCCATTTCAACAGACCGTTGAATAGTGCAGTATCACTGTCAGGCTTGATACGTAGATGACTATCTGCAAGTTCTGAGGTAGCGGTATCCCGTGTGTCGACAGTGACAACCTGAAGCGACGGATTGTCTTGTTTTGCAGCAGTTAATCGGCCGTGCAGTACCGGATGGCACCAGGCGAGGTTAGAGCCTACCAACACTACAAGGTCAGACTGTTCGATATCTTCATAGCAACCGGGCACAGTGTCTGCACCAAACGCACGTTTATGTCCGGCCACGCTCGAAGCCATGCAAAGCCTTGAATTGGTGTCTATGTTAGCGGTGCCAATAAAGCCTTTGACGAGCTTGTTAACAACATAATAATCTTCAGTCAGTAATTGTCCCGATACATAGAACGCAACTGATTCCGGTCCATAGTGATCAATACAATATTTGAATTGTTTGGCGATTCGCGTGAGTGCCGTATCCCAGCTCGATTGTTGTCCGTCAACCATCGGGTGTAGCAACCTGCCTTCAAGACTCAGTGTTTCCGGCAAGGACAGACCTTTCAGGCAGAGCTTGCCGCGGTTTGCCGGATGGTTTTGGTCACCGGCTACCGAGACTGCTCCGCTAGAGTCTACGGACACGGTTACGCCACAGCCGACACCGCAGTAAGGGCAGGTCGTACAGGTTGAAGTCGTCACTTTACAAGACTTGAAGTAACGGTTGATGTCCTCGAAGGTGCCAGACCCAGATGGATACTGCCATTCTCGACTTTTATCGGAAATTTTCTCACACTGCCGTTGTCAGTACCTTGTGCCTCGCCGCTTTCGAGATCAATAACCCAGTTGTGTAGCGGGCAGGTAACGCAGTTGTCGTGCACGATACCCTGGCTTAACGGACCGTTCTTATGTGGGCATTTGTCTTCTATCGCAAATACATTATCTGCCGCGGTGCGAAATACACCGATCTTAAGTTCTCCAATGACGATGCATCTGGAGCCTCGCTGCGGGATATTTGAAATATCTCCCACATCGTACCAGGTGATT
>CAZQKJ010000120.1:0-9430 GCA_964593315.1 uncultured Granulosicoccaceae bacterium | reverse complement strand
CTGACCTGGGAAAGATCCGCATAGTCTGCCAACAAAATCAGGGTCGCGCACTGCCTGAGTACCAATAATCACCCAGGATACACCGGCCTCAAGATAGTGTGCGGCGATCTTTTCATCGCGAATACCGCCACCGACCTGAACTTTAAGATCAGGATGTGCAGAACACACCTCACGAATAATCTCACCGTTACGCGGCTCACCAGCAAACGCGCCATCAAGATCAACGATGTGCAGACGAGTAGCGCCCGCGTCAACCCACCGTGTGGCGGTAGCCACTACATCACTGGAAAATACAGTGTCGTCATCCATACGGCCTTGCTTCAGGCGTACGCACTGACCATCTTTTAAATCTATGGCAGGAATAATTTGCATGGGTTATCGATCTTCTGGCCTTTACTAAAAGAAAATTCGGATTAAATGAAATCGTGTTACAGGAAATTGGATCACTGGAAACTGGTCTGGCGTTAACAGATGTTATCCTCAGCCTGGTTGCCATTGACTGAAATTCTTCAGCAATTGCAAGCCATGAGCGGCACTTTTCTCCGGGTGAAACTGAGTGGCGAAGACATTATCTTTTGCTATCGCACTACAAAAGTTACCCAGGTACTGAGTCTCTCCGGAGATAGTGTTTTTATCTGTCGGATCAACGTAGTAGCTATGTACAAAATAAAAGCGCGATCGATCTTCTATGTTGTTCCAAAGCTCATGGGCACCACTCTGCGCGACCTCGTTCCAACCCATATGCGGTATTTTATAAGCATCTTGACCTGCCTGACGCTCAAAACGAGAAACCTTACCGTGTACGTAACCCAGGCATGGTACACCTTGGTTTTCATCACTGGAATCAAACAACACCTGCAAGCCCATGCATATGCCTAAGAAAGGTTTATTGTTAAATGCGCTTTGAACAACATCTATAAGATCATAGGAACGCAGACTTTGCATACACGCCCGGGCTGCACCCTGACCAGGAAATACTACCCGATCAGCTGCCGCAATTTCAGCAGGCGTTGAACTCACAATTGTGCGCGCATCGGGTGCAACATGTTCAATGGCTTTGGCCACAGAACGAAGATTACCCATTCCATAATCTACAACCGCGATTGTTGACATAATAGAAAATTCTAAAATAGCAGAGTGGTGTGCGTACTACAGCACGCCTTTAGTGGATGCAGGCTTACCGCCAAGCTTTTGATCTGGCTCCACGGCCATTCTAATGGCACGTCCAAACGCTTTAAAGATAGTTTCTATCTTATGATGTTCATTGTGGCCTTTTAAATTGTCAATGTGCAGCGTCGCGCCCGCATGATTGACAAAGCCATGAAAGAACTCGTAGCAGAGTTCAACATCGAATGCGCCAATTTTGTCGCGCCTGAAATCGCAGTTAAAATACAAACCGGGCCGACCAGAAAAATCGATCACAACACGGGACAGTGATTCATCAAGTGGTACATAAGCGTGCCCGTATCTGGCAATTCCGGCCTTGTCTCCCAACGCTTCTGCAAATGCCTGTCCGATGACTATGCCTGTGTCTTCAACTGAATGATGATCATCGATATGGTTGTCACCCTTGCAATCGACAGTGAGATCGAGCATGCCATGTCTGGCCAGCTGATCCAGCATGTGCTCAAAGAACGGCACTCCGGTTTTGAAATTCCCTTTGCCGCTGCCGTCGAGATCCAGCCCGACAGTTATCAGGGTCTCGTTGGTATTACGCGATATTTTTGCCGAGCGATTGGTCATGTGATCATTGATAAAGTATTTGTATTTACAGAGTAGACTCACTGACTGCGGGTGATTCTTGCAGCCAGAAAGTCACAGGCCCGTTGTTCACCAGCTCGACCTGCATATCGGCACCAAACTGGCCTGTCGCCACACGGCACTCCAGTGACTCACTCAGGCTCACCAGTGTAGCAAATAGACGCGCCCCATCGGCAGGTGTTGCAGCTTTACTGAAACCTGGGCGCAAACCG
This sequence comes from uncultured Granulosicoccaceae bacterium, assembly GCA_964593315.1. Lineage (GTDB taxonomy): Bacteria > Pseudomonadota > Gammaproteobacteria > Granulosicoccales > Granulosicoccaceae. Next base: position 7,457 of record CAZQKJ010000120.1, on the reverse strand, counting down.
CGGCGGGTATCTGCAGCTAATGTGAACTGAGGCACAAGCAGCAACTCACCACCTGCGTCAATCAGGCTCAGGTTCATCTTACCCTGTTGATCAGAAAATACCCGGTAACGGGTTATCTTTCGCAACAGAGCTGCTGCAGTTTTTTCCGTATCATCTGGCTCCACTGCAACCAACGCCATCAGCCCGTGGCCGATGCGTGCAATCTCACGCCCGTCAACCGCAACACTGGATGAAGTAACGCGTTGAATTAATCCGATCAAAACTGTCTCGTCTGGTTGATGCGGGTAACAGAACACCCGCACTGGAAATCGTACAGGAAAAGTGGCCCGCCACCTCATGTCTTTGAGCTATAGGCGTGTATGGTGCGCGTGCATCCGAAATCAGACCTGCTTGCCGCAGCTCAAGTTCAGACCAATCAAACTTCCAACCACCGGCTGCTGCGACTCATGAATCAATTAAGCTGAATGACAACACCGAGGGGATATTTCACGCACCAGAACAAGATCACTACCAGGGGCTCCGGATGGGCACTAGCCAGTGCCGTACCGTGACACCTGCTGAATTGTAACTGGCTCGATTCAACGAGTTTCCAGAGAATCCTATCCACTTAAAGCTTACGGCCTGACCGATCAATACCACGTTTCTGGCGCAATGCCTGCTCCGGCTGCTCTCCCGGCTGCCGCTTCGTTTCATTCATGCAATGGGCGCGGCACTCGGCTGGATTTTCGACACGGTGCCCAATCGCAACAAGACAGTGGCCGAGCGCAATATCGCTTTGTGCTACCCGCAACTCGATCCCGCGGCAAGGCGAAAACTGACCCGCCAGAATCTGCTTGAGACAGGTAAAAATATCACTGAACTCAGCGCTTTCTGGCACTGGAAAAAAGAAAAAATACTTAAAATCCACGCTGACACAGTAGGGCGCGATCTCTACGATGCCGCTCAACAACAAGGCAAGGGAGTCATCGTTGCATCCCCTCACTTCGGCGCCTGGGAGCTTGCGGGCTTACTACTTTCAATTGAAGCACCAATTCATTTTTTGTATCGGCCTAACCGTAACAGCGCTATAGATGAGCCAGTCATCAGTGCACGTGAACGATTCGGCGGTGCCTGTCACCCAATCACGCCCAAGGGTTTGGGCAAGCTGGTACGTGCGTTAAAAAAGGCCGAGACCATCGCAATACTTCCCGATCAGGAACCTGCCAGGGATCATGGAGTATTCGCACCACTCTATGGCGTACCCGCTTACACCATGACCTTTCTGGCTAATCTCGCAAAGCGAACCGGCGCTCCGGTAATTTTTACTGCGGCGGAACGGCTACCCAAAGGACAGGGTTTCCGAATCCATTACCTTAAAGCGGAAGATGATTTGTACGACGACAACCCCGAAATTGCCGCCGCCGCCCTGAACCGCTGCGTTGAACGCTGCATTGATATAGCCTCTGCACAATACATGTGGAACTACAAAAGGTTCAGGAAACGGCCTCCGGGCACGCCTTCACTGTACTCGTAGCCGTAGCGCTTAAAACCCGGTAACCACTCACCCATTTGCGTTATGCAGGCACTTCAATATTATTGATTCTGCACGCTTGCTGTAGCGTATTATGAAGCAGGCAGGCAATGGTCATTGGACCCACACCACCCGGTACCGGTGTGATTTTACCCGCTACTTTCTGAGCCGAGTCAAACTCAACGTCTCCCACCAGTCGCGTCTTGCCATCAGCGGCTTCAATCCGGTTAATACCCACATCGATGACTGTTGCACCGGGTTTTACCCAGTCACCTTTTATCATTTCAGGCCGTCCTACCGCGGCAACCAGTATGTCTGCACGTTGACACTCTTCCTGCAGGTTGCGGGTTCGGGAATGTGTGATCTCAACGGTACAGTTTTCAGCCAGCAGCAGAGACGCCATGGGTTTACCCACGATATTTGAACGCCCGACGACCACCGCGTGCATACCGGATAAATCACCCAATGCATCCTTAAGCATCATGATGCAGCCCAATGGTGTACAGGGAACGATACCCGGATCACCGATTGCCAGTCTGCCAACGTTACTCAAATGGAAACCATCGACATCCTTATGCGGACTGATGTGATTGATTACGGCCTCTTCTTCGATCTGTTTTGGCAGTGGCAACTGGACAAGGATTCCGTGCACTGAATCATCATTGTTAAGCTGATCGATAAGCTTCATCAGCTCGTCCTGCGAGGTAGTATCCGGCAGCTTGTGCTCAAAGCTTTGCATCCCGGCTTCCAGGGTCTGCTTGCCTTTATTTCGCACATAGACCTGACTGGCAGGATCTTCACCAACAAGCACCACTGCAAGCCCTGGCACGATATTGTGCTTTTCCTTGAGCGTTGCGACTTTCTTAGCAAGACCTGCTCGAAGGTCGGCTGCGAACGCCTTGCCGTCGATTACATTTTCCATCAGATACAATCCGGTTTTCGGGATGAAGATGGTAAACCAATCCCGGAGATCGCTGTTATAGGATTTCGCCGTTTTCTATTGTCAGGACTGCCGGGATAATATTTCGGCCCTAAAAAGGCCGAAATACACAAAAAAAGTCTGCGGCATCACCCAAACAGGTGATGCGCTCGGCGCCCGTTCCCTCTAGTGTATAAAGGCAACACCAGCGCTGGAGCGACTTTGGGACAGGAAGTCCGGTGTTGCGTGGGGCCGCCCTTCGGGGCGGTTTCATTTCACTCCCCACCAAAGCTCAATACTCCCCCGATTTTTGCAACCAGCCGGCACCTCTACCGGCTCTTTTGCCTACACAGGGATAAAAGGCCTGCATAACCGCTGACCAATGCCTCTGTGATACCTGAGCAGGGTTCAAGTACCCACCGTCTTGTTACCCGATCAGGTCATACGTCACAAGAATCTGAATAAGCCTCAACACCATGAGATTTGCCGGATTGTGCGGTACAGATATTGCCGCTCAGCTGTTTACGCTTGTCTCAGAGTAGGATCGCGCTGCAACAGCGCGGCGATATCATATGAAGTTCATCAAAATTTTAGTAGTTTTTGGCACCGCTTACGCAATTGCAGGCTGTGATAACGGACCAGCACAGCTCAAATCGATTGACGGCGAAGAACCTAATGAGGGTGTCGAGACTGTCGACTTCTTCGGCATGGAAGATACCGACAACGAAACCATCGCCTTTGAACCCGAGTTGGGATTTGCACTACCGGCGCGCGGCCCCTTGTCAGTCAACACTGCAGTGCTCGGTAGCACAACAGCAGGCAGAGATTACCGAACCGATTGCGAGGCAGGCCAGGTACTTGCGGGTCTGGCAGGCTTTGCAACGGGCAACAGAGTGCATCAGCTCAGCACAAAATGTGTTGAGGTTGATGATTCCGGTCAATGGCTGGGCACGCCGCAAGTTCAGGGCACTACTATTGGTATCACAAGCGGCTCGCCGTTTAACCTTGATTGCAGCAATGGACAAGCAATTACCGGTATCACCGGGGTTACGCGCAACGATGCCATTGCAGGCTTTCAAATTCAGTGTCATGCATTAACCAGCGCCACTACCACAACCGGCAACGCCACCGATTCAAATTTTGCAGGCGAGAACAGTCAGTCAGTGGCCAATCAACTATGCGGTTCAGGAGCGGTTGCAACCGGCTTACACGGTCGTGCCGATGTCGAGCTGCGATCTGCGGGGCTGGTCTGTAACGAATCCCCTGCTACTGCCGGTCGCTGGAGCAACCCTTTCAACTGGCCGGTACAAGCCGTGCACGCCATCATGACACCGCAGGGTAACGTGTTGTCATACGGATTCAGAGATGGCTCTGGCAATTTGTTCGACTACGATATCTGGAACCCGGAACAGGGCACCGCTGCATCATCACACAATACCTTTGCATCAGACCAGGGTATTAACTCGTTTTGTAACGCCTCTATTATCATGCCTGGCAACGGCAATATCCTGATGCCGGGTGGCACAAAACTAAGATCGGATAACGCAGGTGTTGCAGATGTACCGGTCTACGATCCACAAACCGGTGGCTTGTCCAGAGCTGCAGACATGGCCAATCGTCGATGGTATCCAACCACAGTCACCTTGCCCAACGGCGAGATACTGGTTGCCGGTGGTCGTGATGTCGCCGGTGTCCCCACCAACACACCCGAGATCTACTCACCGGAAACTAACGAGTGGCGATCACTCTTTGGTGCCAACATGGCAGGCTTACAGTGGACCTACCCACGACTGTGGGTAGCTAAGGATGGTCGTGTATTCGGCATTTCAGAAACAGATATGTTTTATATCAACCCGCAAGGTTCAGGTGCGCTGCAGCGAGTGGGTAACTTTGACCATGCATACCGGACACAAGCAGAAGCCACTGCGGTGATGTATCAGCCCGGCAAGATACTGCAATTTGGTGGTAATGTATCAAATGGCACCAGTGCTTTGGTTGTCGATATCAATGGCAATACACCACAGGCGCGCCCGACTACCAGCATGAAAATGTCACGCTCGGCATGGGCAAACTCACAGGTACTGGCAGACGGTAAAGTCATGGCAATTGGTGGCAGCCGTGTGGTGAATGACGCGGTAACCGCCGCATTAAACCCTGAAATCTGGGACCCTGAAACTGAAGAATGGACAGTCGTATCAGGCTTTAAGTGGCCAAGACTTTATCACTCAAACTCAGTGTTGCTAAAAGATGGCACGGTGATTATCTCAGGCGGCGGTAATCCTGGCCCTGTCACAAACTATAATGCAGAGATATTCTCCCCGCCTTATCTGTTCAACGCAGATGGAAGCCCGGCAGCACGCCCCGAAATTACCTGGGCACCACAACAAGGCGCTTATGGTGACACCATTGCAATCAACACAGACGGATCACCTGTATCCCGAGTGACGTTTATCAAGACTTCATCGGTTACGCATTCATTTAACGTTGAACAGCGTTTTATGGATCTGACCTTCAGCGCCGCAAACAATAGTGTTCAGGTACAGCTACCGGCAACAGCAACAGACGCGACGCCAGGCTACTACCTGATGTTTGTCATAAACGAACAAGGCACGCCTTCTGAAGCAACTATACTCAAACTGGGTGATGAGCCTGGTGCTACACCGCCACCGGTGGTTGTAACCCCTGAGCCACCCGAAGTAGATACAAACAACCTACTGGTCAATGGTGGATTTGAGCAAGGTAAATCAAGCTGGCAGGATTGCTCTAACGCATCACTATCAACCATTAGCAATAACGCTCATAACGGAGCAAGTGCGCTGACTCAGTTATCCGGTGCTTGTCTCTTTCAAGAGTTTGCGGTGCAACCGGACACCACCTACAGCGTGAGCTGTGACGCCTATAACCAGAACTCAGCCTACTCAAGCATCTCATTGAATACGCTCGATCCAAACTACAATGAGATCAACAGGGATGAAATATCGGTTTCTGCAACAGCGTATACAGCCACCGGTGTTACGCTAGAAGCACCAGCCAACGCACAATTTGCCGCGGTAACACTCTACTCTGAAGGCCCAACCTACTTTGACTCATGCGTAGTTACTGCCAACAGTGCTCAAACTCCTGTCACGCAACCAGCACCGCCGGTAACGCCTGAACCACTTCCGCCAATAGCCACAAACATTTTGATAAACGGTGACTTCAGTGCAGACAAATCAAGCTGGCTGGACTGCGCAAACACTCAACTCACCACCGTAGAAAATGACAACACAGCCACTGGAAGAGTGTTACAAGTGGCCAACGCTGGCTGCATTTATCAAGAGTTTGCGGTTACTCCAGGCAAACAATATCAATTGCAGTGCAACGCACGGTCAGAAGGAACACAGTACTCGAGTATCAGCTTTCAAATGGCTGATAAAGACTACAATGAACTCGGCTCAGATGTCAGCGTCATCGGACCAGGCAATTATCAGGTCTACACTTCAACACTGACGGCTCCAGCGACCAGTACCACCAGCGCTGTCACCTTGTACTCTGAAGACATCACCCGAGTCGATACTTGTCATGTCGAAGAGATTTGATCCACATGTCAGGTGACTCAAATATTCAAGCAACAAGACACGCCACCGGACAATCAGGTAGATGGATTACTACCACCTGCAGTGTAATCCTGATAGGTGCGCTGGCACTGGGTGGGTTGTTGTTCTCCGACCACGGTAACAGCTCTCATAACACGCAACACACTGTACAACTACTCGCAAATGCAAAACTCACTGACCAGCACGGTAACAAAATCCGCAAAAGAGAATTAAAAGATAAACTGGTGCTGCTGAATTTTTTCTTTACCAGTTGCGGCAGCGCCTGCCCGCTACAAACCCGAGTCATTCGCGATATTCAGGAAAATCTGGCTAATAAATCTGACGTGCTGTTCCTTTCAGTATCTATTGCGCCATTGACAGACACACAAAAAACCATTGCAGATTACATTGAAAAGTTCGACGCCAGTCAACCGAACTGGCAGTTTGCTACAACCAGTGTTGAGAATACCAAAGCGTTGATCTCCCAATTTGGTGTAACACTGGAAAACGCTATTGTGACTGAAGATCAGATAGACCACCGCAACATGGGCTATTTATTCAGTAAAGGCGGGCTATTGATGCAACAGTATCAACTGGTCCCGGGTTCAGACAAACGCATCATCAGAGAGATGACCGAGTTAAGAGAACTGGCGGACACATAAAAAACTCAAAGTTTTGCCACACGCCAGAACAGCGTACCTCATCTGTTCAATGATTTTCCTATACACTAAACAGCACCTCGTGCATCCCTGCATTTAATGCAATCACACTCAAACGCTTTTAGACAGTGCGGGCATTCTGGTATGTGATAAGACGGTATTGATTTTCGGCACTTAAAACAATGCGGACCATACGCGCTGAAACCAGCGTCATATGGATTTATTTTTACGCCATTGTCTGCTTCATCACCATCTACTCCTGTTAGCAAGTTCGGTATTTTCCAAAGCGGTTTTTTTGCCTGGTAAATTTCCTCTAAATATTCTTCCGACATCAAGGCGTTAACGTATCCGCCACTACATACTTTATCCATGATAAAGTGAATCAAATCCCATGTACTCTGCTTTTCAAGATCCCAATCCGCAATATCGTCTCTGCTGCCAATAGACCCTTGATAATAGCTCACACCACTGAGCCAGAAAACAAGTAATGCTGTGTTTTTATCACAACCAGGGTTTCTGACAACATCTATCATTGCGTCTACGCCTTTATCCCAGTTATAGCTCAATACAAACTCATGCAATTCTTCAGACGACGAAGCATCGCTTTTAACAAATGCTTCGAGAGCTTCATCCATAACAATTGACTGTCTCTCAAACTCCTTTTCATACTCCGGATCGGATCTGCTGGTAGTTATCCTGTACACCCACTCGCCATTTTGCCAAATCGCGAATATTTTGCTTTTTGTCGTTACTAAGAGCCATTACACAGACCTGATTGAACTACTGTTAAAACC
>CAZQKJ010000119.1:7886-9499 GCA_964593315.1 uncultured Granulosicoccaceae bacterium | reverse complement strand
GAATTTCATCTGAACAGGACGCTATACTCAATTCGTGCACTCACCCTACAAATAGTAATACCAACAGGTCGGATAATTGTATTTATACCATTCTTCATGCAAGATCCGCGGCGGGAGCCAATTATCCATGTTTAGCCAAAGCACAATATTCCTTGAACCATGCGCCACATATGGCGTAGGGATTCCTGCGTGCTCATAACTGGTTCCTGAAACACCGATTTCGCTTATTCTCGATCTCTTAAAGCCCCCAGGAGCCTTTCGGCATCTGGGGGCTTTTTTATTTGGAGAATTGAAATGCATAATGTTAAAGATTTGGTATCGCACGGGAAAGTAGCCCGGTTTGTCTATTACCGTGACCAGGCACTGCACTATGAAACTGAGGATGGTTTTTTATTTCCAGTTCCGATTGGAGAAACCGGTTCAGCTACTTACAACAAGGAAGAGAAAGCAATGCTTCTATTGCGCTATATCCGTAAACATGTTGCTTACTTACAGAAGTTGAAAGGGAAGGAGTCAAAAGATGAGTATTAGGCAGGCTTAGTTTGGCGATTAAGCCGGCCGATAGTGTTAGCGGTGTCGGTTTGTGTGCATGATTGTTTCACTCATTCATGGTGCATAAACTGCCGCCGTTTTCACTTTGGTTGAAATGCTGGAATATTGTAAAGAAAAGCATTAATTAATGTACTGTGAAAATGGATTACCATCTGCCGGTCTATCTCTGGTTAAGTGGCATAGCATTGCTATGATGGTTGGTTTGATGCTTTACGGCGCAAACAAAATACGATGTCCTAACTGCAACGGGCTCTTGCCGGGTAATATCGTCGTAGCTGCCCTGGCTGTAAGCAAAATGTGTGGTGACAATATTAATTGCGTTGCCGTGTGGTTTGTAAAACCAAAATTTGTTGTTCGTAACGTCTGGAAAATTCGAGTATCAACTAGTTTATGAAAACACATACGGTTGATGTGAATACATGGGAAGGCCAACTACTGCATGTTGTATGTTTGGCTGTTCTGCTTGTTATTGCCTGGTATGGCTGGCATTTTTCCGGTAGGGACTTTACAGCAATATTTTGGTTTGCTGTTTCGATACCTGTTATTCATCAGGTTTTTGTGTGGCTTGCCTGGCGGCTGGAGTTAAAGCACTCACTTGTATCCAGCACAATTGGATTTCAAGCATACCTTGTCGTATTTTTCGGGCTCTTCTTGTTGCGATTTGCATCGCTTGCATTACTCGGCTGGGTGGATGCTGGGTCCCTTGAAATTCACTCGGTATTAAGGATGTTGTTACTGGTTATCTGTTTGGTACCCGGGATATATACCATGTACAGCGTCAGAAGATATTTTGGATTAAAGAGGGCGGCAGGTGGGGACCATTTTGAGGTTGAATATCAATCTATGGAATTAGTCAGAAAAGGCATATTTCAGTTCACAAGCAACGGAATGTATGTGTATGCGTTTTTACTATTCTGGGCCATTGCTATCTATTTCAGTTCTCTCGCATCTTTGGTAGTAGCACTGTTTAGCCACTTATATATCTGGGTTCACTATTACTGTACGGAACGCCCGGATATGGAAACTATTTATGGTGCTCGTCAGATAAACCCAGATAAATA
>CAZQKJ010000119.1:2128-7786 GCA_964593315.1 uncultured Granulosicoccaceae bacterium | reverse complement strand
ATAAACCCAGATAAATAGACCCAGATAAAGCTGGTTAGGAGCACGATTTTTATATTTTTGTAGTCTAGAAGAACCATACTCTCGCAGTGTATTTTGCGAGCGTAGGACCGTTTTTTTAGCAATGCATCCAGTCACTTGAATTGTTAGTTCAGCGCATCCACGCCCAATCAGCTAAAACCTGATATCCAACACTTTTGATATTAGACAGGGTGGGCTATACTGATGGTAGTGCTACAGGGCGCATCTGGCTCGCGGAAAAGAGTTAACTCTACCTGTGTTTGTACCGACAAAATAAGCTTTTCGACTTTCTACGCTTTCGCGAGTTCAGCGTACCTATTGAGAGCTCGAAATGAAAAATCTCCCCAAACATCCCAATCTTCAATTTCTTTTGCGTGAAGCAAAAGCGATGAAATCTGCTCATCGTAGTGGTGATACCAGTATTTGCGGTATTGTTGGCCACTTTGATATTTCCTTGCACGGCTTAAGTACTCAAGAGATAATTGATACTCGCTTTTCCATACTCGATGCACAGCGGGTAGTGGCGCGTCAGTATGGATTCTCTAGCTGGACTCGCCTGAAAAAATACGTTCAGCGATGTTGGATTGGAAGAAATCCTGCAGATGGGCGGCTACGTCATTCAATACTCAGTAGGTACGAGGAACTCAACACGTTAGTAAAGGAATATAAAAGTAAGAAAGGAGACTATAAAAGTAAGTATCAGCGTTACCAGGAGCTATCTGTAGATACTGATTTTCTCAATCGTGCGTATGATCATCACGGCTGGCCCGGGCCCGATGTGGTGGGTTCTGACTGTATGGAAGCGTTAACCTATGTCGCATCGAATGCAGTCTATGATGCCGACTTCCAGAATCGATATACTCAGTTAATGGGGGAATCTTTATCAGCGGGTGGCTGCTGTGAATACTGGTACGCTCAGCTCAGGGATCGGTATCTTGTACTGTCAAATAAGCCAACCATATATGGCTCTTCGTTTGGTGCATACCTTGATGATGACAACAATTTTAAGCTTTTGAAATATGATGTTGTAGACCCTGAAAATCTGAATAAGAGAAGAGCAAAAGTGGGTCTGGATTCTATAGAACACACTCAAAGGCAACTCGCAAAAGAAGCGCGTGAAAACCAATGGAATCTCCATACGTATGAACAGTGTATGAATGAGCAAAAGCAGCTATCGATTGATGGTGGCTATCTGCGACAGCAGTAGGTTCCAAAGCAAGTGCTTGTGCCTGGGGTTTAGAGATAGTGTTTCAGTGTTATGAGATGCAGGTGTTAAGTGGTTCGTGGCACAAAAAAGCCGCACTTGTGTGCGGCTTTGATAATCGCGTATTGGTGGCGGTCTTTTAGATCTTGGCAGATTTAATCTGCAACCAGTTCCGAAAGAAGGAAGAAGAGATTTAAGTGTTTAACAAGTTGGTTGTTAACCGCACTTAGAGTCACCACAGTTGAGGCAGGTGCTGCAACCATCCATAAGCACGGTCGCTTTTACTGAGCACTTCTTACAGGTTTTGGCAGAGGCTGGAAAACCACTGCTTTCATCTACAGTTTCTGTGCTGTTAGCGAGAAACTCTTCTTTTTTCATTTCGATGTATTCGGCAGTGGTGGTATCCGGGTCCTGGTTCGGATCACGCAACATGCCAATGCCTATCAGGTGTTCTTCTATGACATCTCCGATTTCTGCTACCAGAGATTGCTGCAGTCTGCCTTTATTCCAGTAGCCACCTCGAGGGTCAAATACTGATCTTAGCTCTTCTACCAGGAAGGTCACATCACCGCCTTTTCTGAAGACTGCTGACATGATGCGGGTCAGTGCGACAATCCACTGGAAGTGATCCATGTTTTTGGAGTTGATGAATACTTCAAACGGGCGCCGGATCTCATGATTAGTGCCTTCATTGAGAACGATATCATTGATGGTGATATACATGGCGTGCTCAGAGACGTGCTCGGGTGTTTTAAGCTTGTAGGTGGAGCCAACCAATTTGTCCGGGCGCTTAAGTGCCTCGTGCATTTGAATGACTTCAGCTGCAGCCGGTGTGTCCGATTCCGGTTTGTTGACGTTGTAGCCAACTATTTTGTTGTCAATTTTAATAGTCATGGAAGTAATAGGTCTGGTTGTTTGTTCCAGTAGCAATCTGCCAGTAGTAATCTGGTAGATGGCTAATAGTAATTTAATGCGTGGTCAGAGAAAATCAATGGCGTATTGACTTAAGACGCTACGCCACTGATTAATTCTGTGATCTGTCTAACTTAAAATCGCGGCTCATCACCGCGATGTTTACTAATTTGCCTGCTGTAGCAGATCAATAATTTTTAGAACTTCCCGTAGTAGCCTTCTTTAAGTGCATCGTAGAGGTTCGCGGCGCTATGAGTCTCACCATCGTACTCGATTTCCTCATTGCCCTTGCACGTGACCGTGCTGCCGTCTTCAAGCGTAAACTGGTACGTCGTGTTCTCAAGATCTGACTCCTTGACGAGGACACCCTGGAATGCCTCGGGATTGAATCGGAAAGTAGTGCAGCCTTTCAGGCCTTTCTCATGTGCATACAGGTAAATATCCTTGAAATCTTCATAAGGAAATTCTGTTGGCACATTGGCAGTCTTAGAGATCGACGAGTCGATCCACTTCTGCGCTGCGGCTTGAACGTCTACATGTTGAGTGGGAGTAATATCGTCTGCTGACACGAAGTAATCGGGAAGTTTATTTTCTTCCTCTGTGGCATAAGGCATTGCCTGTTCGTTGATCAGGTCTCGGTAAGCGAGCAGCTCATACGAAAAGACATCGACTTTTTCTTTGGTTTTTTTGCCTTCACGGATCACATTACGTGAGTAGTGGTGGGCAAAGCTTGGTTCAATACCGTTACTGGCATTGTTAGCCAGAGACAGTGAAATAGTGCCGGTAGGTGCGATTGAAGTATGGTGCGTAAAGCGGCTGCCGACTTCTGCAATGCTATCCACCAGGGTTTTATCAACGCTTGCGAGACGCTGCATGTAACGGCTGTACTTGCCAAGCAGTACCCGGCCTTTGACTTTGTCGCCGGCAGTGTATCCATCGGTAGCCATCTCAGGACGCTTACGCAGCATGTCTTTAGTGACAGTGAATTCATCATCCATGATGGGGGCTGCACCTTTTTCTTTGGCGAGCTCGACACCGGTTTTCCAGCCGCTGATGGCCATTTCGCGGGTGACACTGTCAGTGAATTCCAGTGACTCTTCGGAGCCGTAGTTCATCTTTAGCATGGTCATGGTGGAGCCAAGCCCGAGATAACCCATGCCGTGCCGACGTTTGTACTGGATTTCTTCGCGTTGTTTGAATAGTGGTAATCCGTTTATCTCTACAACGTTGTCCAGCATGCGAGTGAAAATAGCCACTGCATCGCGGTATTTGTCCCAGTCAAAGCGTGCTTCATCAGTGAACGGATTTTCAACAAAACGAGTCAGATTAATTGAGCCAAGCAGGCAGGCGCCATAAGGTGGCAGCGGTTGCTCGCCGCATGGGTTGGTGGCACGTATCTCTTCACAGAACCAGTTGTTGTTTAATTCATTGACCTTATCTATCAATATAAAACCGGGCTCTGCAAAATCGTAAGTGGATGCCATGATTGCATCCCACAAGCGGCGTGCTTTGACGGTCTTGTAGATTCTGCAGGCGGTTAAGCCTTCATTGTTTTGAGTGAATCCTTCTTTGCTGGGCCAATCCAGCCACATCACATCTTCAGGATTGGTGAGATCAACTTCACCGCTTTCTATTTCTTTATCCTGAACCGGAAAAGCCAGGCTCCATGATGAATCGCTGCGTACTGCTTCTATGAAGTCTTCAGTGATCAGCAGCGACAAATTAAACTGGCGTAGTCTGCCATCTTCACGTTTGGCTCTGATGAACTCGAATACATCAGGGTGGCGCACGTCAAAGGTTGCCATCTGAGCGCCGCGTCTGCCGCCTGCCGACGATACGGTGAAGCACATTTTGTCGTAGATATCCATGAACGACAGTGGACCGGAGGTGTAAGCGCCTGCGCCGGATACATAAGCGCCGCGTGGTCTCAGGGTAGAGAAGTCGTAGCCTATGCCGCAACCTGCCTTCAGTGTCAGTCCTGCTTCATGGACCTTGCCGAGGATGTCGTCCATTGAATCGCCAACAGTGCCCGACACAGTGCAGTTGATGGTTGAGGTGGCAGGCTTGTGAGCTCTGGCGCCCGCGTTGGAGATAATGCGACCAGCGGGTACTGCACCCTGGCGCAGGGCCCATAAAAACTTCTCGTGCCAGAGGGTTTTGTTTTCTTCTGTTTCTTCTACATCAGCAAGGGCACGGGCTACGCGCTGATAGGTTTCGTCTAACGATGTATCAACATCTTCGCCTTCTCGGCTTTTAAGTTTGTATTTCTTGTCCCAGATATCCAGAGAGGCGCTCTGGAGTGGGATATCAACTTCAATACCGGCTGTTGATGTGCCATCGATTGCGACGACTTTAGTCATATATATTGTTCCCCGTAACTTAAAGCAGGCGAGGTCAGTGCCAGTTCAGGTATTCGACATTCCGGTCGGATACTTGTCCGGGCAAAGCCCTGGAACCAGCAGTAGAACTCACTCGAGCTGAGTTTATTTTTTTATTCGTGCGCTCAGATATCTACGTTGAATCTGAATGCTACATAAGTCCGTGACACCAGCGGAAATGCCGCTGATTAAATGGTACCGGACAATATGTGACTTCACGACGCAGTATACTTGATGATGTGGTCGTACTTCATTGAGCTACTAGATATTGTGCCAACTGGTAATTTAGCTTTGCGGCTAGTGCTCATGAGAACGAGCACGGATAATAGAGGTTTGGTGTTTGGCGGGTCAAGCCATGACCACAACAAAATGGTGATTGTAATCTAACCACCCACAACATGATGTGATTGAGTTGTGGTGAACCTGTGGATAAGTTGTGGGTGGGGTCAGAGCGCCCTAAATCAGCCACCAGGTGGCCATTCCCAGGAACGCCACAATCCCCACCACATCGGTCACTGTGGTCAATATGACACCCCCTGCCAGGGCCGGGTCAATGTTCAGGTATTTCAGTACAACTGGTATTAAGACACCGGCAATGGCAGCCACCGACATATTGATGATCAGTGCCAGCGCAATAACAATTCCCACTCGCCCGTCACCAAACCAGATAAAGGCAATGAGTGCGACGATCATTGACCACATTAATCCGTTCAGCAGCCCGACGATGGCCTCTTTGGTTAGCATCCAGCGAGTATTGCCGCGGCCGATTTGTCCAAGTGCCTGGCCACGAATAACCAGTGTCAGGGTTTGCGAGCCGGCAATACCACCCATGCTTGGCACAATGGTCATCAGGATTGCCAGTGTGACGATTTGATCCAGTGTATCGGCGAATTGCCCGGCCACCCATGACGCAAGAAACGCAGTTGCGAGATTCAGCCCGAGCCATACGCTACGGCGCTTAATGCTGCGTTTGACAGGTGAAAAATAATCGTCTTCCTGTCGCAGGCCAGCCATGCTTAAAACTGATTGCTCGGCGTTATCACGAATCACATCAACGACATCATCAATGGTAATTCTGCCAAGCAAGCGATTGTTATCATCAATCACCGGGGCTGAGATTAGATCGTGATCTTCAAACAATCTGGC
>CAZQKJ010000119.1:0-2028 GCA_964593315.1 uncultured Granulosicoccaceae bacterium | reverse complement strand
AGAGCACTGACTCAAGCCGCTTACGGTACTGCTTATCCATGCTTTGCAGTACTTCATGAGTCACTTTATCGGGTAGGGATTGAACAAAGTCTGCAAGGTCATCGATATGCAGATTTTCAGTGATGGCAATCAGTTCAGCGGTATCGAGTTGGTTGATTAACGATTCGCGAACTTCATCTCCCACTTCAAGCAGGACTTCGCCTTCGTCTTTGAGTTCTACGTGATTCCACAGAAGCATTCGTTGCGACGGTGGTAATGACTCGAGCAGATCGGCGGTCTCTGCGGGTTGCAGGGCTTGTAGCAACTCTCTTGCAGATTGAAAGCTGCCGCTATTCAGGATTTCAGCGACTGCAATTTGTCGTTCTAGCTCTGCAGTGCTGGTATCGGGCATGGCACCCTGCTCTTGATTCGGGTAAGACCCTGCTGTCAATTGGCAGCTGTGCCGGGCGAGGGTGGTTAACAGGCTGTAGTGTAGATTGACAGTACGGTAAAAGTAACCGTAGTAACTGCAGTCACTTTACTTATTAATTTTTTCCAGCAGGTTAGCCTGCTTTTCTTTTTCCGTGCAATGAAGGAAGCTCAACGCAGGTCTGCGTACGCTTGCCAGTCGGGTCTGACGCAGCACACTTTTTATTTCAAGAATCGAGTTGGGTGGCATGCTGAACTCGCGTAGCCCAAGACCCAGAAGCAATCTCGTGTAATTGGCGTTGCCTGCCATCTCACCGCACATGCTGACTGGTATTTTGTGTTTTATACCCGCGTCGATAACCATTTTAATTAACGCCAGAACCGAAGGATTTAACGGGTCATATAGGTAGTTAACCTGATCATCAATTCGGTCGATAGCGAGCGTGTATTGAATAAGGTCATTGGTGCCTATCGAGAGAAAATCCAGATGCTCTGCAAAGTGCGCCGCCGAAATCGCTGCCGCCGGTACCTCTATCATGCCGCCGATTGGGATTTTTTCATCGAACTTAACGCCTTTCTCGCGCATGACATCTTTTGTGTTTTCGAGTAACTGTTTTGCCTGTAGTAGTTCCGATACGGTGGTGAGCATCGGGAACATGATCTTGACCGGACCTTTCACCGATGCTCGTAATATCGCTCTGAGTTGTGGCACCATCAGAGAAGGATCATTCAGGCACAGACGTATTCCACGCAGCCCCATTGCGGGATTGTGCGCTAGCGGGCCACTTGCAGCAGTGTCCATTTCTTTGTCAGCACCCAGATCAACCGTGCGTATAGTGAGTGGTGCACCGCGCAGGTTGCGAATAACCCGTACATAGGTTTTGTAGTGTTCTTCTTCATCGGGGATGGTGTTGTCGCGCAGATAAAGAAACTCGGTTCGGTAAAGCCCGACGCCAGCTGCATTGATTTTTCGCAGCTGCTTTAAATCATCTTCTACTTCAATGTTTGCCAGCAGTGTTATTTTTTCTCCGCTTTTAGCGCGAGATTTTGCATCGTTGAGCTTATGTAGTTCTTTGACTTTGCGGCGCAGTTCGCGTTGACGCATGCGAAAGTGGTCTATCAGAGTGTCATCCGGTTCGGCCAGCACCAATCCGCTCTCGCCATCTACCACCAGAGACTCACCGGGTTTTAGATACTTGCGGGCATCATGGAGTCCGACGATTGCCGGTAAATTCAAGCTGCGTGCGAGTATTGCTGTATGTGATAACGGGCCGCCAGTTTCGGTAACAAACCCGGCAACCCCTGCGTGCTGCATGACCATGGTGTCGGCCGGAGTCAGATCATCCGCGATGATGATGTGATCTTTCCATTTCTCGGTGTCATCAAGGCGGGCTTTGTCACCGGCGACCAGTTCATCCATGATGTGATTGAATACGTGTTTGACATCGTCTTTTCGGGTGGCAATGTACGGATCATCCATTGACTCAAATACTTTGACAATGGCATCTCGCTGAAGCTTTAGTGCCCATTCTGCATTGCATTTGTTTTCTTTAATGATGTCTACAGGCGTTGATGCCATCATGGCATCATCAAGCATCAGCAAATGGGTCTCGATGAAGG
>CAZQKJ010000118.1:0-9574 GCA_964593315.1 uncultured Granulosicoccaceae bacterium | reverse complement strand
GTACTCTTATATAACACTCTTAATATACGAGTACTGCTGACCAATGCATGGCTTGACGGACACTGCCATGCGATTACCCGATCACAGGCAAACTACCCGCTGGCCGACGCCGCTCATCTAAACTGCTAGAATTCAGCAAATTACCCGCGATAAATACAAGATTAATGGATACCACTTACAACCCGAACTCGATTGAGCAATCCTGGTACGACTACTGGGAGCGTGGCAACCACTTTTCACCCGATGGTGAAGGCGCTCCGTATTGCATCATGATTCCACCGCCAAACGTCACCGGCACATTGCATATGGGCCACGCGTTTCAGGACACGGTAATGGACACATTGATTCGGTATCACCGAATGAAAGGTGACAACACTCTGTGGCAACCGGGCACCGATCACGCGGGGATTGCAACACAAATGGTCGTTGAACGGCAACTCGCAGCACAGCAGCAGACCCGCCACGATCTCGGGCGAGAGAAATTCATAGAAAAGGTGTGGCAATGGAAAGAAGAGTCCGGCGGACAGATTACCCAACAGTTGCGACGCATGGGAGCTTCACCTGACTGGACACGAGAACGCTTCACCATGGATGAAGGCTTATCCCATGCAGTACGGGAGGTGTTCGTTTCTCTTTATGACGAGGGTCTGATCTACCGCGGCAAGCGATTGGTCAACTGGGATCCGGTACTGCATACCGCGCTATCCGATCTTGAAGTACTCAGTGAAGAAGAACAAGGGCATTTGTGGCACCTGCGCTATCCCCTCACAGATGGCAGCGGCCAACTGGTGGTAGCGACCACCAGACCCGAGACTATGCTTGGGGACTCAGCCGTTGCTATTCACCCGGAAGACGAACGCTACAAACATTTGATTGGTAAAACCGTTACCTTGCCACTGACCGGACGCGAGATTCCGGTTATCGCAGATGACTACGTCGATCCTGAGTTTGGCTCCGGGTGTGTAAAAATCACCCCGGCTCATGACTTCAATGATTACGCCATGGGTCAGCGTCATCAGTTGGATATCATCAATATATTTAACGACAACGCAGAAATTAACGACAACGCACCTGACGCGTACACAGGTATGGATCGCTATGTTGCGCGTAAGCAAATCATCAAAGACCTTAAAGCGCTTGATCTGCTGGAACGTATTGATGATCACAAACTGATGGTACCGCGTGGCGATCGCAGTAACGCAGTTGTCGAACCCTATCTGACCGATCAATGGTATGTGGATCTCACCACCGAAACACAGGCTGATGGACGACCTGGCGGTAAAACGCTGATCACCATACCCTCTATTAACGCCGTTAAAGACGGATCAATTAAATTTGTACCTGAAAACTGGTCCAAGACCTACTACCAATGGCTGGATAACATTGAAGACTGGTGTATCAGCCGGCAAATCTGGTGGGGACACAGGATACCGGCGTGGTATGACGATCAGGGCAAAGTCTATGTGGCACAAACTGAAAGTCAGGCTCGCAAGAAATACAATTTGTCTGATGATCACGCATTGAAACAGGATGACGATGTACTCGACACCTGGTTTTCATCTGGCTTGTGGCCCTTCTCTACCCTGGGTTGGCCGGAACAAACAGACGCACTAAAAACCTGGTATCCAACCAGCGTGCTGGTTACGGGCTTTGATATCATATTCTTCTGGGTTGCCAGAATGATCATGTTCGGCATCAAGTTCATGGATGGCGAGGTACCGTTTAAAGAGGTTTATATTCACGGTTTAGTTCGCGATGCCAGTGGCCAGAAGATGTCTAAAACAAAAGGCAACGTGCTGGACCCGCTGGACATTATTGATGGCATCACACTGGATGCACTGGTAGAAAAGCGCACTGCCAATATGATGCAGGAGCATTTGGCCGAGAAAATTGCCAAGCAAACCAGAAAGGAGTTCGCAGACGGCATTCCAGGGTTCGGAACCGATGCGCTGCGATTCACCTTTGCGACACTCGCATCAACCGGCCGTGATATTCGCTTTGACCTAAAACGTGTTGAAGGCTACCGCAACTTTTGCAACAAACTCTGGAACGCTACTCGTTATGTTCTGATGAACACAGAGGATTTTGATGCCAGCAAAGCCACTGATGACAACGTAACGCTATCCCTTGCAGACAAGTGGATTATTTCTCAACTACAACAGCTGGAAGAACAAGTATCAACACATCTCGATCAGTACCGACTCGATCTTGCAGCCAAAGAAATTTATGAATTTGCCTGGAATGAGTACTGTGACTGGTATCTGGAACTGGCAAAACCTCTATTGGGGAGTGATGAATCCAACAACGACCTTGCAGATTTCAAAGCACAGAAGCTCGGCACGCAAAGAACATTACTACGGGTGCTGGAAACACTGTTGCGACTCTCTCACCCGTTTATGCCATACATCACCGAAGAGCTTTGGCAAAAAGTTGCCCCTACAGTTGGCGTCACTGGCGATACTATTATGCGCCAACCGTACCCTGTCTGTGATCCACAAAAAATAGACAACAACGCCGTGGCGGAGATCGATTGGATAAAAACCTTCATACTGGGTATTCGTAAGATTCGAGCCGAGTACGATTTACCGCCCGGCAAGCTACTGCCTGTGCTTTGCGAGAACGCGTCCGTTGATAACGCCGCAAAAGTCGAGCGCCACGGAGGCTTACTGCAAGCGCTGGCCAAGACCGAAGCGATCACGGTACTTGATAAAGACACACCTGCGCCGGAATCTGCCACTGCTTTGGTTGAGGACATGCGTATCCTTATCCCTCTGGCAGGCCTAATCGACAAAACCGCCGAGACCGAGCGATTAAACCGCGAGAGCACTCGCCTTGAGAAAGAGAAGTCACGACTGGAAGGCAAGCTCGGCAACGATAGCTTTGTAGCCAAAGCCCCTCAAGCCGTCGTGGATAAGGAAAAGCAAAAACTTGCAGAGGTTTTAGTGGCTCTGGAGCAACTGCAGCAACAAAAAGCGCGTATAGAAAAACTGTAGATTAAATGAAGCGCAAAACGAAGCTTCATTCGAGCCACTGAATAACGCCCGGGATATCCACCCGGGCACCTCACAATTTATGCAGCAGTAGGGGAATCCAGAGGCCTGGCTATTGACGGAGCTTCCGCCTTGTCAGTCATAACAATCTCTGTGTCTCTCTGGTTTGCACTGGCGGGATGCGTCTCCTGCCACACCTCTTTGCCAATCACAAAAATCACATTATCCTGACAGACTTCACTGGTCCTGATACAAGCTGTCGTGCAGTATTCGATTAAATGCCTGGCACTCGCTGACGGGTGCGGCTGCAAACTCAAAAACGCAGCATGAGATAGCAAACGAATATCGGTGAGCCCATCGACAAGAGACGGGATTTGAACCACTAATTTCTTAGCGCGGACCATGGTATCGCTTTTAGTCTTCCCTTTAAGCACCCAGACAAACTTGCCACTACCACATTCTTCAAATAGTTCATCCGCCGCTGTATTTTCCTCGAGCGATGCGCGCACCAGATCGAGCATTGGCTGACTATCACCCAGACTCATTGAGTCACCAGTCACGGAAGCATGCATCTTGATATCTACCATCAGGATACTGGTAGAAACACCATCTGTTTCAGCATTGAGTGCACTTTGGATAGCGCGCTCCAGGGTCGCCGCAGAATCAGTAACTAACGCGCTTGAGATGGGTTTTACTTCAGAAGAAACAGAGACCTCAGAGACAGAGTTGTCCAGGGTGAGTGACGGCGCGGAAGGGTTTACCTGAGCTGATGCTACTGCATCGACAGCAGGTACCGCCTGTGGATTCAGGCCTGCCCTTGAGACACGGGATGTATTATTTTCCTGCACTGTTAGGCTCAGCACATAAAGATCTTCAGCCTGCCCGATGCTTGGACCTGACACATGCCTCGCTTCATAACTGACTGCATGCCGTACGCCTTTAAGTGAAACAAAGGTCGCCTGATGCTGCGTACCCGCTAGAAGAGATATGCCTTCTGCCAGTGTCTCGATGCTTTTTCCGACTACACCTTCTTTTGTTTCAACTTCAAACAGATCTGAAGCCAGCTGATTTATTGCAACAATAGTTTTATCGTTGTTTAAAAGTAGCGCTAAACCCTCTGACATTTCTACCAGTCCCGACAATGGTACCAGACCGCTCGAAGCCCCTACAGAATCGTCAGCCACATTAGCTGGTCGCAGCGGCAAGCTCCTGATAATTGCATCCAGTCTGGCCCGCATCATATCAGTTGATTCTGTTTTATCCAGACAAGCTATCGCACCAATATCGAGACTCTTTTGCACTACATGGTCAAGGTTACTCTTGGCCATAACCGCATACACAGGGCGTACAGATTCATCCATATTTTGTAGTTGCAGACATAGCTCTTCGCTATTCTCACCCCGCAGGTAGAAATCCAGTACCACAAGATCAAAGCGTTCTTTGCCCAACGCCCTTTGAGCCTCAACAGAGGTATTGGCTATCACCACTTGATACCCTTTTGCCTCTAAAGCATCCCGTAATGTACGACAAACAGAGGGCATGTTATCCACCAACAATACGCGTGGTGCTGCCTGTGAGATCTTTTCTGCACCGTGCGTCTTTGCCTTTGAGTAAGCGTCGCTGTGCAAAAAGCCTTTTACATGATCTTCGATATGGCGGTAGTCTTTCCATTGCACAGTACGGGTTCTGCCACGCCGTTTCGCCAGTGTTTCAGCATCTTCGTTCTCACCATGGCTGAGAATAATTAGTGGTAAATCTGCATGATTGGCAGCGCCCAACTCACCAAGCAATCCTGCAATGATTCCAAGCTTACCTTCGGGCCAGCCGACTACAGCGCAGTCGTAATCTTCACCAAGCTGATCCAGACGACGGCTCAAAGCGGCACTGGCTGTTGCAGGGTCAGCGAAAACATCGGCGTCGTAATCTTTGGTGCTGGCAAATGCTTTCAGCACTTGCGCCATAGATGGCGATGAATCGACCATTAACAGTTTTGGGTTGTGGGTGACGCTAGCCATCTTGAAGATGTTCCTGAATCTAATTGTTTTGTTTTTTATTCAGACGATACTGGCAGCAAAGCCGGTAACGATGGTGACAGATCACTCCTGAGTATAGTAGCTGACAGGAAGTTGGCAGGAATTTTGACGCAGACTAAATATCATTTAAATACAACAGGTTATCTATATAACCTGCTAACAGAAGCAGTGCCGCAATAGTGCAGCAGTACTATTTTCGACTGCAAAGCCAAATTCGCTGCCAGGAGTTGTTGTTTACGCGCAACCGCGATCAAGAGTTCAGAGTGCCAGGGTGCCGGAGTGACTTAACAGATAGATAGATCAGTCGTTTGCTAGTTTTTTGTATTTTTCTCAAGCGACTGCAGATAGTTCAGTGCATAGCTGCGGTTATCACCACACATTTCTGCAGACGGCAAAAGGTCTTTGCAAAACGGCGGCCTTTCCGGCCGACCAAACAACACGCAAGCGTGCTCATCATTTAAGTGTATGCAGCGAACTCCCGCAGGTTTACCGTCAGGCATTCCAGGTATCGGGGAAGTGATGGACGGCGCGATACAACAGGCACCACAGGATTTGCGGCAGTCGATACGGTTTACACCAGGCCAAAAAACGGCTGTACCTGAACCAGATCACCCGGCTGTACACCATCACACTCAGCCGGCAAAACAATCAGGCAGTTGGCAAGACACATAGAGGTAAGACGCCCCGCACCTTGCTTACCCGTGGTCGCAACCGTCTGCGTTCCATCATCTTCCGTACTCACTATACCGCGCTGATATTCAATTCTACCCGGTACCTTTCTTATCGACTGGCGTGCTACCACTGAGAATCGTTCGGGTTCAATGGTATGACAACCCATCATCATTTTAATCACGGGTTGAACAAATTCGTAGAAGGTCACCATTACCGCGACCGGATTACCGGGCAGTCCGAAGAACCGACTCCCGTTCACAATACCCGAAGCTAGCGGTCGACCCGGGCGCATAGCAAGTTTCCAGAAAGTGAGTGTGCCGAGTTCTGCAATCGAATCACTGACAAAGTCAGCCTGCCCGGCAGATACACCACCCGAAGAGATGATCAAATCTGCACACTCTGACGCCTTAAGGAGTGCCGCGTGAGTTGCCTCTTTTGTATCAGGCACCACACCAAGATCAATCAGCTCTACATTGAGCCGACTGAGTAATGCAAACAAAGTATGCCGATTGCTATCAAAGATCTCCCCAGGCCCTAGCGCCTTACCGGCATGATCTTCCAGGGCTCTCAGTTCATCTCCAGTACTGAAAAACGCCACAACCAATGGCCGAAACACTTCTACTTCGTCAATACCTAGTGATGCGATTAATCCAAGCTCAGCCGGATTAATCAGCGTACCTTTTGGCAGTACCAGATCACCTTGATTAATATCTTCTCCGGCAAGCCGCACATTGCGTCCGGCCGAAGTAGTGCCATCGATAGTGATGCGATCACCTTCAACACGCACATGCTCCTGAATCACAACCGTATCTGATCCACTCGGCATCATTCCGCCAGTCATGATACGAATCGCCTCTCCCGGTGCCAGATCGGCGTCCGCTGGTGTTCCCGCCCATGCAGTACCCAGCACTTTAAGTGTGACTTCATTGTCAGCTTGTGGCAGGTCTGCACTGTTGATTGCATAGCCATCCATGGCACTGTTGGTGTAGGACGGCACTTGAATAGGCGAATTAAGATCTTGGGCGAGCACACGACCCAGCGATTCACGCAACCCTGCTAATGTAGTGTCCGAAACTACACTGACTTCTGCACGCATTCGACTAAGCGCTATTGCGACCGGCAGCAGTTCAGGCTCTATCGGGTCATCGCAAGAAGGTTGCTTTTCAATCGCCATTCCTGCTCCGCTCTGCCTTTTGCAACTCCGCCTGTTCCAGTTCCTCTGACGTATTGATGTTTACGAAGCTTTGAGCAAATTCGCTACAGTCAACTTGTTGCAGCTTGTGTTGATCGAACCAGCGATCTATTTTTCGATCACCTGCAGAAAGATAACTCTGCAAACTCGGCAATAGCCGGGTTCGCACCAGACTGAACACGGGATGCGTTCGCTTACCGTCAAACGCCACACCGATATCTGTTTCCGGACTCGCGTTCACGGACTCGAATATATGGGGCAATAGCGACGGTGATTGCATGGGTGAATCACAAGGGCAAGTGTAGATCCACTCAGTCGTGGCCGCAGACATGCCCGCCTCAAAACCTGCCAACGGACCTTGATAGCCTTCCAGACTATCCCTGACCACTCTGACACCAAACTTTTCATAATCTGCCAAATTGCGATTGGCATTGATAATGACCTCGCCCACATTGGGCTTGAGCACATCAATCACCCAGGAGATCATTTCATGTTGTTTAAGCCGCACCAGTCCTTTATCAGCTCCATCCATACGACGGCCCATACCACCGGCAAGAATGACGGCGGTAACAGTGTTACTCATCGACAATCCCCTCCAATACGAGCCTCGCTACGCTCTGTCCGGGAAGTTAACTCGTCAAGATAAAGCGCCATCGGCTGTAAGCATTTATTGTTTCTGTCGGCCACTACTTTTTTCTCACAGTTGATCATGATAACCCTGCAGAAATTCCTCAAAGGAAACTTTGTCTGAGGCTTCAATCTCTGCCTGCTTTTTAAGCGAGTCCTGAGCAGACTTTTCAAACTGCTTTTGCAGCTCATTTGTTAGTGGAGCCGATTTTTCGAAATGCTCGTGAGATTTTCGAAGACCAAACTTGAAGAAATCTTCGTCGTTGTCCAGAAGCTCTTGCAACATAATGCCTGACGGCGTTTTAGCCGGATCATGTATTTTATTCAGCTGTTGCGTGAGCGAGTTACAATACACCTTGGGCCGACCTTCTACATCGAGTAAGTCACACAGCTCACCTACCATGTCCAGAATTTCAGAACCCCACTGTCGCAAGGACACTGACTCACCACCGCGCTCAAGTTGACAGTCAGGATCACGACCCCGATGCGCTACTGCAAGCAGGTTTCGCTTGTTCTGCAACTGCTCCTCGGCATTCATAGGCGGGCTGTCACACAACATGCAAAAAAGCATAAACGATTCAAGAAAACGCAGCTGCTCTTCGTTGATCCCCAACGGGTCATACACGTTTACATCAAGTGATCTCAGCTCCACGTAACGTACACCCCGGCGCTGCATGGCCAACGCAGGCATTTCCATCGGTTCTGTTATTTGCTTCGGACGAATGGAGCTGTAGTGTTCATTTTCTATTTGCAGAACATTAGTATTAAGTTGCTGATATTCACCGTCTGCATTGCGCAACCCGAGTTTCTCGTAGCGCGCCGAGGGCGTTGAAATTGCCGCCTTAAGAAACTCGACGTATTCACCAACACTGTTGTAGCTCGCATCTACCGTAGTCGATTCATCACGATTATTCTGATAACCGATATCCCCCATGCGCAGCGATGTGGCGTATGGCTCATAGTAGGTGTTATTGGCATGCTTTCGCATCACATCAGGTGCGGCCATATTGCCAAAGAAACTTCCACATACCGCTGGAGATGCGCCAAACAGGTACGGAATCAACCAACCAAATCTCAATACATTACGCGCTAGCGCAAAGTACTGTTCAGATACAAAATCAGTTCTCGAACCGCTGCAATCCTCTACCTCCGCCAGTATATCCCAGAAACTTTCAGGGTATGAGTAGTTGTAGTGAACGCCCGCTATGGCCTGCATCTTCCGACCATAGCGCAGGCCGAGGCCGCGACGGTATACCTGTTTCATCTGACCTATATTGGAAGTACCGTAGCGACCGATTGGCACATTACAATCAAGCTTCAAACCACAAGGCATACTGGTGGCCCATAACACCTCACCTTCAGGTAGCTTCGAATAGACATAGCTCTGCACATCGGACAGGTGTTTTAAAGTCTCCGCCAGATCGGTGAACGGCGGGGTCACCATTTCGAGCAAGGCCTCAGAAAAATCGGTAGTAATAGACGGATGGGTCAGTGCACTACCCAATCCCTGCGGATGCTCAAGCAATGACAAAGTGCCGTCAGGCGCGACACGCAAACACTCTTTCTCCACCCCAACCATGCGACCCAGAAGCGGCTTTTCGCTACTGCGTTTGTAAATAGATTCGAGACGGTGACGGGCTAGATCGTACAATTAAAAAATCTCCGGTTTACGCGCAGGACCACGAACATTAGCGTCAATACGCTACTCACTCTTCGCGCCCACCCCAGTATACTGCGTCTATGACAGTAAAACTCAATTCCCAGGCCTCAGACTCAGATATTTCGACCCGTTGTACGGGTCGATTACAGTGGCAAATCGGGCGGCAAAGCAGGTGCACGCTATGAATTCACCCGTGGAACTCAATAGCACCAGCGCAGGTGCAGGTCCGAATGTCATTATTTTGCACGGTTTATTTGGTGATCTGAACAATTTACGTTCACTGGCCGACCGATTAGCCGAGCATTTTCACGTATACAGTTTCGATATGCGCAACCATGGTGCATCCCCGCACAGTAGCGGTATGTCCTACCCCGATATGGCTGCAGACGTCGCCCATACC
>CAZQKJ010000117.1:0-9604 GCA_964593315.1 uncultured Granulosicoccaceae bacterium | reverse complement strand
CGCTTACTCGCGAGTAAATTATCAAGTTTCTCGATCATTCATTTTCTCGCCTAACAGCAAGATAGACTGCAGCGGCACTTGTAGTTTTATACAGACGCCTGCACAATAACTAATATACTGCAAAACAGTATACCCGCGTATGCGTGATATTAGCTGCGTATACTGCAATTTGGACACACACCGGATAATCACTATAATAATTTACCTGTTTAGTTTATTGGCATTTCTTCGAATATGCTTCGAACTCTCTTCATCTTTAGCTTGTTTAACGATGATAGATACACCTCAATCTTCCGTCTATAAAAGACAAACCCTGTCCCTATTAGATAGCGCGAACTGAGCAAGCCACTTGCTGCAGGCTTTTTACTGAAATAGCATTATCGATTCATAATCAACGCATTTCCCACCAACTGATGCACACTGATTACCTGATCCATTTCAAAACCGTAGTGCGGTAGTATTTTGGCAAACTGGCTTTTACAAATTGCGCACATGGCAGCCATGTGAGTGATGTTGTGTTTGTCATGTAATTCCTGAAGCGCTTGCACTCTAGGCAATGCGCCCTTCACTCTTAGCTCCAGCATATCGTCGCTAAGTAAACCACCTCCGCCACCGCAGCAAAAGGTCTCTTCACCAATGGCGTTGGAGCGCATATCAAAAAAGTGATTACATACAGACTTTAATACATCACGCGGTACGCTAAGTTGCCCTCCGCGAATACCTGCCATGCCAGAGGCTCTGGCGATATTACAGGAATCATGGAAGGTTACGCGCTTATCATCGTTGGCTGTTGCATCAAGTTTTAAGACACCGCGCGCGATCAGGTCGTGGGTGACTTCTACAATGTGTTGCGGTACGGGATAAGCCGGATCAAGAAAATCAAATGGTCCAGCCAATGTGTTTAGGTAATTGTAAGCAACTCGCCAGGCGTGACCACACTCACCGAACACCAAACGCTTAACATTGAGTTCCAGTGCCGCCTCTTTTACCCGACTGGCAATCTGTTGCATGTTGTCATAGCTACCGATAAACAACCCAAAGTTTGCAGCCTCACTGGCACTTGAACTGAAGGTCCAGCTGATACCTGCCTGATGCAATACTTTGGCATAGCCTATCAACCCTTCAACATGCGGTTCTGCAAAGAAATCTGCTGAAGGTGTAATCAACAGGATATCAGCATCTTTTTGATCCAGCGGAAACTTAACCGCAACACCGGTTTCTTCCAATACATCTTCTTCAAGCCCTGCTAACGTATCTTTTAGTGCCGGACCTGGCAGCCCAAGATTATTGCCAAGCTTGTGCACCTTGCCAATCACTTCATTCGAGTATTTTTGACCGACACCGATACTGTCCATAATTTCTCGCGCCGCCATTGACACTTCTGCGGTATCAATACCAAACGGACAATACACGGAGCATCTTCGGCACTGAGAACACTGATTGAAGTAGGTGTACCATTCTTCTAATACTTCTTCGGTCAGGTCTTCAGCACCCACCAGCCATGGCACTGTTTTACCGGCCAATGTGTAGTACCGGCGATAAACTTTTCGCATAAGGTTTTGCCGCGCCACTGGCATATTGTTGGGATCACCCGTGCCAAGAAAATAGTGGCATTTATCCGTACAGGCTCCGCAGTTAACGCAGGAATCCAGATACACTCGCAGGCCACGATACTTGCCTGCGAGCTCACCGAGTTTATCAACCGCTACCGTTTGCCAGTCATCAACCAATTGTTCCGGAAACCCTAATGACTTCTGGTGGGTTGCTGATGCCTTATAGGGTGCAAGATGAGCGCTGGCACCGGACTCAAGCTCAGGTAGTTTTACTTTGACGGTTGCGTCAGGCACTTTAAAGCCTGGTTTATCTGCGGCCATTATTACCCCACGGATTTATGTGGCGATGGCTGCGCGCGTTGTCACGCTGGTTTCTGCTCGGTGAGAAAAATAACGCGATAGCATGCACGAGCTTTGAGAATGGAAATACCAGCAGCAACAGTGTCACCATAGACAAATGCAGCAGCAACATAAGACTGGGTGGCAAGTCTTTAAATTCAAACGCGGATAAGCCCAGAGCAAAGTTTCTCAGTGTATAAAGATCGATATAGAACTTATACCGCATTAACAAACCGGAACCTGCCAACACCAATAGCAGCAACAGCATCAGGTAATCTGAAGGTGCCGAAATATAACGCACTCGCGCCACAACCAAACGCCTTGCCAACAAACCAAGGAGACTTGCAAACATTACTATGCCTGCGTAGCGACTATATATAGAAATGGTGTTGATCCAACCCCACACAGGGTCTAGAAAAAATCGCAGATGACACAACAAAACATACAGCAGTGACGCATGAAACAACCAGCCAAATAACCAGGTCCATTTTGACGCTTTGAACAAACTTTCAAATAGCACAATCTCTTTAATCAGCCGCAATACCACTCCAGCCATGGTGGCAGGTGCAGACATACCTGGCATTTTTAACGGTACCGGGATTGTGAGATAGCGCAGTATCCAATAGATACCCCCTGCGATGAACACACCGAACGCCAAATACAGCATTGTGGCTATCAGCAATGACACAGATTAACCC
Organism: uncultured Granulosicoccaceae bacterium; assembly: GCA_964593315.1. Lineage (GTDB taxonomy): Bacteria > Pseudomonadota > Gammaproteobacteria > Granulosicoccales > Granulosicoccaceae. Next base: position 7,014 of record CAZQKJ010000117.1, on the reverse strand, counting down.
CTGCTAACCGCGAACTGACTCGCCACTGATGAGTTGATCATGGACTACACACAGCCGGTGGGTTTGGGCAAGCCTGCATACTTACACGCCTGCTTGGCAGGCCCGCCCGGATAGAGCTCATATAGGTATTTGCTGTTACCTTTTTCACGGCCAAGTTTCTTGCCGATCGCTTTGGTTAATATCCGCACTGCCGGTGCTATCTCGTATTCTTCGTAGTACTCGCGCAGAAAATTGATCACCTCCCAGTGGGACTCGGTCAGAGAGCAGTCCTCAGCCGCTGCCATTACTTCTGCAACCCTGGCACTCCAGTCTTCAATATTCGCGAGGTAACCCTCTTCATCGGTCGGAATTTGCCTTCCGTCCACAGTGATGCTGTTCATCCGCCAAACCAAACAATTGAATAGCGTCATTGTCGTCTATTTTGCGTTGGGAATGGAAGAGTTCGAGGGTAAACTGCCCTCAGGAGACCCAACGGCCACATTTTATGTCAGACGATCATCCAGTGCCCGAATCACCCGTGCACTTTTCGCCCGAGGCGAATCGTGGCAATACCCCCACCACCTGCACTGAGTCAGAGCCGTTTGCTCTGCAGGTCACAGATGCAAGCATGGCACCTGAGTTTCCGGTCGGTTGTGTGGTGATTATCGATCCAACCGCATCACCTGTGAACGGATCTTTTGTCATCGCCGATAGTGGTGCCGAGGGGTATCTTTTACGCCAGCTCGCTATTGATGCGAGTGGATGGCGATTGGTTGTCGCCAATCCTGCTGCGCAAGTGCGCCATCCAGATACCAAAATAGCGCCCGGGAGTGGCGCTATTTTAGGAGTAGTCACGCAGCGGAATATCCCCCGCAGGGACCGTAAAATCTACCGCTAGTGTTCTTACTACTTACTTGGCGATCAGCTGCTTCACTTCTTCGAGCAAACCGGTAGCCTGGTCCAAACGTCCATTGAACTTGCCAACGTCAATTTTAAGGTTGCTGATGTCTGCTTCAAGATTAGGTATTGCCTCACCGGATGTTTCCAGCGGCGATATTGTGAATGGCTCGACCTCGACTTTCATCATGGTCGCGCTTGCCCCTTCTGTTGACTCTTGAGTTTCTGTCGCCGCTACGGCAGCTTCATCGGTGGCACCGGCTTCTGTGGTTTCAGCCATTGATTCTTCAGTTGCTTCTTCGGCTACCTGAGCCACTTCTTCCGTGGTTGTTTCTTCCGTTGCATCAGCTGCGGCTGTGGCGGCTGTGGCGACTGCACCGGTAGCCACGGCGGCAGTGGTGGCTGCAGCAGTTGAACTGACCGCTGACTGAGCCTCTGAAGCCTGCCCTTTTTCTGTTTCTGCCATATTTTCAGCGGTCTCTGTAGCAGTATCAGCGTTCTCGGACTCTTCTGCTTTGACCATTGTTTCGGCATCCGATTTAACTTCTTCGACTACCTCTTCTGTACTCTCGCTGGTACTCTCGTTACTGGCTTCGTTACTGGCTTCGTTACTGGCTTCGGTGGTAGCAGTCGCGTTATTCATGGTCGCATTTTCTACGTGCGCGTCCTTACCGGGTTCATAGGCGCTGCTACACATTGCCATGATGATTAAAAACAGGATCGCAAGCGCGACCATCAAGTAAAATCTCACATCGTTTAACAGGCCCATGGGATTCTCCGATTCCAGAACTTTGATTTATTCACTATTTTACACGAGGCCAGACAAACTTGCCGCTTACAGCTAGCTTGTTTGGCTATTTTCACAAAGAATTACTGCCGGTTTTCCGTAGTGGAGCGGGTATACAATCAAACCGCACCCTGTCTACCCAGCTATCCAGAACGCACAACACCGCAGTTGCCTGAGACAGACTACTGTCTCGCTTCCGAGTATAGACCGCCTATAAATAAACCAGCGCCAACATTGCCTGAATCATTGCCTGAATCATCGCTGCGAATTCTGCCAGTCCGGATGCTGCCAAGGTTGCAATTCCGATGCAGGCAAAGGTGCTTTTGACCGTATTGCGTCACTGGCTTTTTCAGCGGTGACAATCGTCGGTGCGTTCAGATTGCCATTGGTAATTCTTGGAAAAACGGAGCAGTCTACGACACGCAGCCCGTCAACGCCAATCACACGACACTCAGGATCGACCACAGCCATCGCGTCTGTTGGATCTCCCATCCGGCAAGTGCCGCACGGGTGGTAAGCACTCTCTACATGCTGGCGTATGAACTCGTCTAGTTCTTCATCAGTTTTAAGCGAATCCAAAGGGGCGATAGCAGGCCCTGCAAATGGCTCGAACGCCTCTTGCTGCAATAGCTCACGGGTGAGATGCACACATTGACGGAAGTCACTCCAGTCTTTATCGGTCGACATGTAGTTGAACAGAATCTCGGGGTTATCCTGATGGCGGTTCGAGCTCAGTGTGACGGACCCTCGTGAGTCGGAGCGCATTGGCCCGACATGCATCTGGAATCCATGAGCCGACGCCGCCGATTTACCATCGTAGCGAATCGCAACCGGTAAAAAGTGGTACTGAATGTCGGGGTACGGCACACCCGCGCGACTCCTGATAAAAGCAGCAGACTCGAACTGATTACTGGCACCAAGCCCCGATTTAAACAACAACCAGCGCGCACCGATCAAGCCCTTGGAAAAGAGATTCAGCTTCGAATACAAAGTAATTGGCTGCTTACAGTTAACCTGAAAATAAAACTCGAGATGATCCTGCAGGTTCTGACCAACACCGGGTCGATCTGCTACCACGTCAATATCAAGTTTTGAAAGTGAACTGGCATTGCCTACGCCTGAAAGCATCAACAAGCGCGGCGAGTTGATAGAAGACGCACTGAGAATCACTTCCCTGCCCGCCTTCAGTATCGACTTCTGACCGCCCCGTTCAATCTCAACACCAACGGCTTTTCTATCTTCAAACACCACCCGTGTCACCAGACATCGCTTCAGCGATACATTGCGACGCTTCAGGGCCGGTCGCAGATAAGCGTTGGCAGCAGACCATCGACGGCCACCAAAAACCGTTTGCTCCATCGGGCCGAAACCTTCCTGCTGTTGTCCGTTGTAATCGTCAGTGGTCTGGTAGCCCGCCTGTTCTCCGGCATCAACAAAGGCATGAAACAAGGGGTTCGTTCTTGGCCCGCGCGTCACATGCAGCGGCCCACCAGTGCCGCGCCAGCCAGACTGCCCTCCGTGAGAAGTCTCCATCTTCTGGTAGTAAGGCAAGACATTGGCATACGACCAACCCTTGGCACCGGCACTTTCCCAGTGATCAAAATCACCGGCATTGCCACGTACGTATACCATGCCATTAATCGATGAAGAGCCGCCGATGACTTTGCCCCTCGGGCATGCCATCTTGCGCCCGCCAAGGTATGGCTCGGGTACCGATTCAAAGCCCCAGTCATATCTCGACATGTTCATCGGGTAAGAGAGCGCTGCAGGCATTTGAATAAACGGTCCTGCATCAGTGCCACCGTACTCCAGCACCATTACCGAGTACTTACCATCCTCCGAAAGACGATTGGCCAGCACGGAGCCCGCCGACCCGGAACCGACAATCAGATAGTCTGCAGCAATATTATCCACGGCGGCATAGTGTCCAGTTAAGAAGGGAGTGATGCTGCCCGTATGATACCTGCGGATGAGCTCCACCGCACCGCTCAAACCTGGCTCGGGACCTGTGCGTTTGCGACCATATCGGTGGTCACACCCCCTTATTTTGGTCACAGGCACTCAGGCTTGCAAAAACCCCGACCACCGGATCAACATTGTGCGTTTTAGACTTGACTGCATTCTCGAGTCGACATACCCTCGGAACCATGTCTAAGAGTACTACGCTACTACTGCTCCTTATTAACCCGGCGGCCTGAGGCCTCCGGGACAGCGTATCGCACTCGCCAGCTTCATGGCGCACTTAAAAAAACCCGAGAACATCCCGATTGGCTCACCCCGATTTGTCCGGCTAAGCAGCCAAAAACAAGGGAAAGCCACAAAGCTTACGGGAACCAGAGCAGACAGACATGCACCACCAACCACCAGCAAAAAATATCCAACCATTCCGGCACTTAATTTTGCACAGTCTGGCTATGCGACCGATCACCCGCGCCGGCACACTCTTTATTGGCAGAGCTCGTTACCTGATCACTCGACTTACGCAGACTGACAAGCACGCCTTGTCAGTCCACCGCGTAGGTACAACTGATCATAGAACGAACCTGAGTTAATCCGATGACAAACAATAAAATCAACCCCGCTGAAAAATACCGACCGTTCCCGCCCATCCAGTTGCCAGATCGCAGCTGGCCAGACCAGACAATCACCCGCGCACCCCACTGGTGCAGTGTTGATCTGCGCGACGGCAATCAGGCACTGATAGAGCCAATGGGCAGCGAACGTAAGCTGCGCATGTTTAAGATGTTGCTGGCCATTGGGTTCAAAGAAATAGAAATCGGTTTTCCAGCTGCATCACAAACAGACTATGACTTTGTACGCCACTTAATAGACAACAATCTGGTACCTGAAGACGTCACACTGCAAGTACTGACGCAAGCGCGTCCCGAACTGATAGATCGCACCTTTGAGGCGCTACGTGGCAGTCACCGTGCTGTCATGCATTTGTATAACTCTACCTCCACTGTGCAGAGAAGAGTTGTGTTCAAGCTTGATCGCGACGGCGTAAAAAAAATTGCTACGGATGGTGCAAAGTATGTTGCAGACAGCGCTGCCAGGCACACAGATACAGAATGGGTTTTTGAATACTCTCCAGAAAGCTTCACTGGCACCGAGCTCGATTATTCACTGGAGGTCTGCGAAGCGGTGATGGATGTATGGCAACCCACACCTGCCAACAAAACTATCTTGAACCTGCCTGCAACGGTCGAGATGTCCACACCGAATATCTACGCCGATCAGATCGAGTGGTTCTGCACCAACATGAGCAAGCGTGACAGCGCCATTATCAGCTTGCACCCGCACAATGATCGCGGCTGCGCCGTGGCTGCAACCGAGCTTGGCTTAATGGCCGGAGCAGACCGGGTTGAGGGCACACTCTTCGGCAACGGTGAACGCACCGGTAATGTAGACATCGTTACCCTGGCCCTGAATTTATTCAGTCAGGGCGTTGAGTCGAATCTTGATTTCACCGATATCTTCGATGTCATGCGCACCACTGAGTATTGCAACAAGCTACCGGTACACCCGCGGCATCCGTATGCAGGTGAGCTGGTATTCACCGCATTTTCCGGCTCACACCAGGATGCCATTAATAAAGGCCTGCACGAGCGCCGTGAAAATACAGACGCAATCTGGGATGTGCCCTATCTGCCAATCGACCCGACAGACGTCGGCCGCAGCTATGAAGCGGTGATCCGTGTTAACAGCCAGTCAGGCAAAGGCGGTGTTGCGTTTATCATGGAAAAGGATCACGGGCTCGAAATGCCAAGACGCCTGCAAATGGAATTCAGTAAAGTAATTCAAGGCATCAGTGAGGACACTGGCGGCGAGATAGACTCCGACTCCATCTGGAGCGCTTTTGAAAACGAATTTGTTAAGTCTGCCTCTACGCCCATAGAATTTGTCGAACACGAAACCAAAGCAGAAGGTGACGAGGAAGAGCATCGTCAACTATCAGCAAAGATTAAAGCACATGGCAAAGAAACTCACGTTGAAGGTTCTGGCAACGGCCCCATCGATGCCTATGTAGATAGCCTGAAAAAATGCTTCAACATAGATTTTCGAGTAGTCGACTATCATCAACACGCAACAGGCGTTGGGTCATCAGCACAATCTGCCTGTTATGTAGAGATACAGGTTGCTAAAGGCGAGACCCGCTACGGTGTAGGCCTGCATGCCAATATCGTTAGCGCTTCACTCATAGCAGTCAGCTGCGCCGTCAACCGCGCATCACATGATTTACTCTCTTTGGGTAAACCAATAGAAGCCTGAGGTTCAGACTAATAGTGCTCGCAGGAACGCATACGCGACGCACTTAGCAATCCAGGCTAGCAACAGGTTAGTCGGCACCATGTACCTGAATTAAGGTACATGGCTGCCACAGCCGCCAAATCCCGGGCTCGCACCGTGACATCAACACTCAATTGCAGGCGCACCCTCGCCGTGCTTTTTTTATCCTGCCCCAAAGAAAAGCCCTGCAGGCCGGCAGAAAGTCGGTAAGTTGTAGGTCAAAAGTACTGGCATTACATATTCCCTAGCGCATATCCTTGCATATTAATTGCATCTGGAAACATATTGCAATAATATCCCGTGCTATGAACCAATCTACCCCGGTCCTCAGAACCCTGCGCGCCAGCGCCTTCATTGATCAGCGAATAACCGGCGCCCTGTCAGCCATTCACGGTGTATCACTGAGAGATGTCATGCTGATGCTCTACGTTAAGAACTCACCTGGCTCAAAATTGAGCCGGATCGATCTCGCCAAGAGACTATGTGTAAGCCCCTCTACCGTGACACGCGCCACCAATCCACTGGAGAAGATAGGCTTGATTGACCGGGAATCCGATACGCGTGATGCCCGTCTATCGTATGTGGTACTCACCCCGTCTGGCACTAAACTATTAAAAAACGCCGAGAAAACACTGCAACAATTATCAGCAGACTTCCTGCAACCAAAACTTTCGGAAAAGGAACGGACACAACTATCGACAATACTAAGTAAGCTCACGGCGGGCTTTCCGGGAGATTCTATATAGCGTTATACAACCGATGCTACCTGGCAAGGCAGGAATTCAGTACCTTCATTCATGGCGCGCGTACAGACTTAGATAAAGCGTCTCTCCATCTTTGGCAACAGGAAGCGCTGCAACAGACGCTACGTTGACCAGAGCATCCCAGTGCTTTGCTATAGTGCAGCGTTAAAATTGCCATTTCAGTTCACTTTACTAAACAGCAATTTGACCTTCAGTACTTTATAACTACAAACATCAAATAGAACAGACTGAATATCGGCAGCCAGCGTTACCGGATCACCAGTTAACCAAAGGAGTCATCCCGATAAGTATAAAAAT